>NZ_JBRAJI010000033.1:0-33264 GCF_052744395.1 Desulfurispora sp.
CTATTGCGCCGGTTATGATGGGCCGTGTACTCAAGGCTGCCGGTATTGACGAGGACCCTCTCCTGCTCATTATTTACTTCATGGGTGAGGGCGTCGATCCTACCGTCAGCAGAGAACGTTTGTTGCCCCACTGGGTGGAAGCGGTAAATTTCCAGGATAAAATGGTAATAAGTGACATATATGGTAAATAGATCACGGATGAAGGAAGCGGAATGGCAAGCAAAACAAACCAATCAGCGTTTTTCCCATAAGGATGTTTTCGACAGCTTGAGGCGAACTTTGCAGGAAAAGGCAGACGGCGGGAATGTATAAAATCATTTACCCTGATGTCGACACTATAATTCTGCAGCAAGAGAAAAATAAACCAAATTTCAATGGGAGTTTTTTATATCATGAAAGAAATAAAAACCCACGGTCCTATTCTGGCCCCCAACGGCCGGCTGGTTTGGAAGATGTACCGGGAAACCGCCCGCACTCTGCTGCCGGTGGCCCTGGTGGAAAAGGGTAACCCGGAGTTGGGGGTGGAAAATCCGCCGGCGGGGGTGCGGCAGGTGGTGCTGAACTTGTTTGCCCGCCGTCAGAGCTATACTTATCGGGCTGTGCTGGAGGCGCTGGCCCGGGAGGCCGTGTCCACGGGCTATTCGCCCGAGGAGTTGCTGGAAAATCTCATATCGGCCTGCTGGGTGGACAAACAGATAAAACTGGGGCGGGATGGTCTTTCCCAGGTGGAGGTGCGCCTTGTGCCGGGCGACCGGCTCAGGGCCGCTCTGGCGGAACAGGCCGGGCAGCAGGACAGGGTGGTCAGGGAGTGGCTGTCCGGGCAACAGGCTCTGCTGGAGAGGCTGCGAGATGGGGGCCGAATGCTGGTTGGTGTGCGGGGCGAGGTACTGTGCCGAATAATTACTTGCCTGACGGAGTATTTCGGGCAGGTGCGGTGTTATCTGGCCGGGGAGGGGCCGGTTCCGGAAATATCCTGGAGGGGAGGCACCTGGCGTTTCCAGCCTGGACGTCTGCCCAATAATTTTACTCTGGCGGTGGAGTTCCTGCTGTGTACAGGATACATGTTGCAGGTGAGGGATACCGGCTTTGAGTGGAAGGAACTGGGCCCGGTATTGTTCCCGGGGATTGGGGCGTCCAAGCGTTTTGATCGCTTGCGCCCTCAGTTGTTGGAGTTTCTGGAAACGATCAGCGGTTTTTCGCCCGAGCAGGTGGGTCTGATTTCCCGGGGCAGCCTGTACAGCATCTACCTGGTGGGTGATCTGAGCCTGCAAAGTAGCGGGGGTGGTATGCCTTTGCAGGTAAACCGGCAGGCGCTGGTGGCGCTGACCAACATTCAGGTGGAGGAAGCGGCGGCCATCCAGTCCCGGGCCGGCAAAGTATTGCTTACCGAAAACCGCGCCCTGTTGCTCAAGATGTATAAAACCGGCTGGCTGGCCCGGCAGACCGATCTGCTGGTGCTGGGGCTGGACGGCCGGCTGCGGGGGGCGCACCGCCGCTTGCTGCAGGAGCTGGGGCAAGCGGCAGGGCGCAATTTTTATGCCTGGGTGGATACCGATGCCGCCGGGCAGTCCATTGCCGCTGCCGTGGCCGGTATGTTGCCCGGTACGCTTTTTGTGCTGCCGCCCGGGCAACTGTGCAGCTTTGAGGAATGGTCATCCCGCCTGCAGCATAATCCTGCCCTGCGCAATACGGAGCAGGAGGAATACCTGGGTGAACCGCCGCTCTGGGACAGGCTGTTCCTTTAGTCCGTATTCTGGCTATCCGGTATGGCATCGGCATATTTTTCCCTGCTCACCTCATAAATTTCACTCACCGAGCGGCCCGGACTGATCCCCGGGTTGGCCACCACACAGTGGAATTTGCCAAACCGGTCCAGGTAACGGTCACCGTGCACTTTGGGGGAAACTACAATCAGTTTGCGGCCCAGCTCCTGGCGGAAGAGATCAAAAATCTCGTGTTTGCGTTCCTCGTCCAGGGCGCTGTCAAACTCGTCCAGCACATAAAAAGGCGGTTTCTGTTCAATGTCGCCCAGCAGGGCCAGGGCAAACAGCAGGGAAGTAGCGGCCCGTTCGCCGCCGGAAATGCCTTCGCCCACCAGCCGTCCCGATTCCGGGTTGATGCGTTCGGGCTTGTGGCCCAGGCGGGTGGATACATGAAGTTCCCAGCGGTAGGAGGGATGGCGCTCTTCTTCGCCGGGTGGGATGGACTCTATTTTTCCTATCATGCCCAGCCGCTCCATAAAGCGGCTGAACCGCTCATTGGCCCGCTTCCAGCGCATGTACACCGCTTTATCGTAACGGTTGCGCTGTTCTTCTTCCTTTCTTTTCAGGTTTTCAAAGCGTAGTTGGCATTCTTCCAGTTCCCGGGCGGCGGCGTTGAATTCATAAGCAAAATCGTTGTACTTCACTGCCGCTTCTTCGTCTACCACCCGGGACAGGGCATCCTCCAGCTGGCGGCGGCCTTCATGCAGCTTTCTTTCCAGGTTGGCCCGGGTGATTTCCCGCTCGGCCAGCTCCCGCACCGTCCACTGCCCGGTACTGCGCAGGTCGTTGATCACCGCTGCAAAGTTCCGGTGCATGTCCTCCCGGGCCTGCCGCAGTTCTTCTGCCTCCAGCTCCAGGCTGTCCGCCTGTTCGGACAGCTGATTGTCTTCCTGGCGGAGTTTTTCCAGCTCCCGCTGGCCGGCACTGGCCAGAGCGGCCAGCTCATCCCGCCGCTGGAGCAGGATTTTGATTTCGCCGGCGAGCAGATCCAGCTCGCCCAGCAGATTGTCGCGGGCGGTTTTATCAGTGTTCTGATCGTTTTCAGCGCGGGCGATGGCTTGCTCCAGTTCCCGCAGCCGGCTGATGGAAGCGGCTTCCCGCTCGTATTCCACATAAACCGCCAGTTCGCCTTCCACCTGCCGCAGGGCGCTGGAATACTTGTTCTGCTCATCCCGCGCCGCATCGCGGGCTTGTTCCATTTCGGCCAATCGCGCTGTTAATTCCACCAGTTTTTCCTGCACCTGCTCCAGTTCTCGCCGGGTGGCGGCCAGTTCGTTCTGCCGCGCTGGCAGCTCTCTGTCCACATCCTGGCGATGATGGAGCAGGGAAGTGGATTGCGCCAGCTCGTCACTCAGCAGCTTAAGCCGGGTGGAAGCTTCTGAGAGCAGTTCCCGGGCCTGTTTTAGCTGCTCGCTAACTTTCTGGCGGGCTATTTGCAATGCCGTAATGCCCAGGGCTTCCTGCCGGTCCACCGGGCCGCGCAGCCCGTAGGAGTCCCACAGCAGACCCCGCCAGAGGCGCAGCTTTCCCCGGCCCGCCGGCCGGCTTTCCTCTGCGGGCAAAATCTCCACCTGGGACAGCCAGCGCTTGATACCCCGTAGAAATTCGGGAGAAAGGCGCTGCTGCACCGCTGGCACCGGGCGCACCAGGCCGCTGAAACGCGCCAGAGGGTCGCCCGGGAAAAATAGCCCCCCGCCTCCTTCTCCCACAGCGACAATGTAGAAGGATTTTTCCACAGGCACATTTTCCAGCAGTTTATGCACAAAAATGGTATGTTTCAGGGGGGCCAGGATTTGCTCCGCCTGTGTACCGGCTGTAGCGGCTTCAAAGAGTTCACCGAAGGCTACGGCCTCGATGCCGGCCTGGCGGTATATCTGCAGAATTTTTTCCTGCTCGGGCAAAAGCAGCGACTGCTGCTTTTCCAGCCGCTGCTGTTCCTGTTCCAGCCGGGTGATCTGTTCTTCCAGCTGCTGTGACTGGACCACCAGCCGATCCCGTTCCCGCCGCAGGGTGGACTCCCGTTCCTTTAGCCATTCTGCCGGGGGCAATTCCTGGTCCAGGCGCTTGAGGTTTTGAATGATGTTGTCCAGTTCCCCGGCTTTGTTTTGCAGGGCGCCGGCCTGTTTCAGAATATCCTCGCGCTGCCGGCTTAAAGTATGCTTTGCTTCCTCCAGCTCTGTCAGGCGCTTGTCCAGCGATTCCAGCACCTGCTGCAGGCGGCCTTTTTCCTGCTGCAGTTCGTCCCGGGTACGGTGGATATGGCGGATTTTGCTTTCAATTTCCGCTACCCTTTTTTGCAGACCGTCCCGCTCGTGGCGCCATGCGGCCAGTTCCTGCTCCCGGCGGCGCAGGGCCTGTTCCAGGGCTTTCAATTTTAGCTCGCCTTTCTGACGGTGCAGCTGACACGTTTCCAGCTGTGCCTGCAGATCGCGCATCTGAAGCTCGCATTTTTCCTGTTCTCCGGACAGTTGCTCCAGCTGTTTGCGCAGCGCGGTCTGTTTTTCTTTGATTGTAGCCATCTGTTCGGTCAGCAGGTGCAGGAATGATTGATAACAGGTTTCCAGTAGCAGCAGAGCATCCCGGCGCAGTCTGTTGCGCTGTTCCAGGGCGTTTTTGTGCTTTTCCAGCTCCTGCAGGCGGCGCATCTTGACCAGGGCCACGGTGCGGGCCCGTTCGAAGTCCTCCTGGGCCCGCTTCATTTCTTCCAGGGCGATGCGCCACTCCCTCTGGATATCGTCCAGGCGGAACATCTCGGCTACTTTCTGAAAACGGGCGGCGTCGCTGATATTGGCAAACTCGGCAATGGTACCCTGGTACCAGAACATGAAATAACCGTCGGCGTCGATGTCGAAAACCCGGCGATAGTAGTCATGAGCCTGCAGGCGGGTTTCAAAGCGACGCAGTTGGTGCAACTTGTCCCTGGTTTCACCGCCCAGCAGGTAATAATTGATGTATTTGCGCTCCGAGCCCCCGGGTGACTTTACTTCGGCCACCAGTTCCACATATTCCGGTGCATCTTTCTGCCGGGGGCCCGGTGGGTTGTGGAAAAGCATGCCCACCCGGGCATGCCAGGGGTCGGTTTCTCGCCGCAGGGTTTTGGAGCGCAGCCCGTCCACCATAATGCGGCCGCTCACCAGGGCAAAGGACATGGCGTAGACCAGTGTGGATTTGCCTGAACCGTTCAGACCGCCGATGAGCACATCGTCGGCCGGCCCTCCCAGATCCATCTCGGTGGGCACAAAGTCCCTGATGCCGGAAAGTCGGAATGCGATGGGGTACATAGCTTCACCTGCCTGCGGTCAATTGATGGATTGTTGGTAAATGTAAAAAAACTAAAACAGGCGGATTTCCCTTGTATCTCCGGCTGTTTCTCCGCCGGACTGTTCCGGCCGGTCCAGGGCGAAAAAATCCCGTACCTGTTCCAGAGTGACCTCTCCGCCCTGGGTTTCGGACAGCACCCGCATTAGATAGCGGGGGGGAAAGGCATGTTTGGCAGCGGTGGTTAAGCGGTACAGGCGCTTTTTCTCCTCATTTTCGCCGCCATATTCTTCCTGGCGCAGAAAGCCGCATTTTACCAGGTGATCCAGGGCGGCCAGGAGTTTTCTTTCCGCATAAAGTGAGGAGCGCTGCAGGTGCTGATGCAGCTCGTCAAAAGTGATGTTGCCCGTGCGCGAGGTCATGCCCAGGTAAAAACAGAACAGCAGCAGCGCCAGATGGTGGTCGTCCAGCATTTCCTGCACCCAGTCGGCGCTGGCCCGGGTCAGGGCCAGGCAGCGGTCGGCCTCCTCATCGTAAATCACCCGCAGCGCGTCGCCCAGCACCTGGTTGACCTTGCGCAAGAACATGCCCAGGTGCTCCGGGTCCCTTTTGCGCAAAATGCGCAAAAGGCGCTGTTTGCTGATGCCGGTGAAACTTTTGCTGGAAATCAGTATTTCACACAGAGCCTGTTGCTCCCGTTTGTTCAGCATGAGCCAGCCGGCATCGCATTCCGCAGAGGGGCTGGCCTGTTCAGCCATGGCTGCGGTTCCGGACTTTGCCCGGTCACCGGCAATGTTTTCAGTGGTTTCCAGTAGTTCGGACATGGTTTGTTCACCTTTCCAGATGCCGGCCCAATCTAGCTGTGCCTTTTACATAGCGTACCTTGCCGGAGGGGTAATTCACCCGCCAGCGCAGCCGACGCCGCTTTTCTTGGGGGTCACCGGCTGCATATTCAAAGGTGCGGGCTTCCCCGGTCTGGATTAAAAAGCCCAGCACGAAGAGCTGACGTACGGCATCCCCCCAACCACGGGCCAGGAGGTTTATCAGCCCGCCCACCGATTCGCCGGGGTGGTGGCGGATGGCTTCCACCATGGGACGGGTATCGGTGGCCAGTTCATCGCCAATGGAGGTGGCCTGTCCCACCAGGCTGGCCAGCTCCCGCTGAGAAACCACCCGGGCCTGCTGGTATTCCACGGGTGAAAAATCGGCTGCTGCGGGGGAAGGAGCCCACTTTTCCAGCCAGTGGGCAATCTGGCGTCCGCCTCGTTCGATATCCTCGCCGGTCAGGAAAAAAGGCAGGTGGAAGGGCAGCCAGAGGCCCGCCGCCAGTTCTTCGTCTTCGTCCAGTTCGTACACTCCCTCTTCCATATTGCGCATGATCTGCAGGGGAGGGCTGGTCAGGGCGGGCAGTGATTGTCCGAAGGCATCCACAAGGTAGCGCAGGAATTTGTCCGGATCCACCCGGGTGATGCGGCGGCCGATTTGCAGCTGGGTAATGTAGGCGTTTTCCCCCAGCAGGGCGCTCAGCTCTTGCAGCACACGGTAAAAGAGAGTGGCGCTGCGCTGATGTTGGCGTTCCAGCCGGGCGCTGACCGCGCCCTGCACTTCCTGCAGGCGGCGGGTCAGTTCTTTTTCCAGCATTTCCACCAGCGCCAGCACCGCTTCGTACCTTTCCAGGGCGCGGCGGTCCTGGATGTATTTTTCTCGCTGCAGACGCAGATCGTTGACCGCGCTTTCCAGATTGTGCAGGACGCTGGCGATGGTATCGTAGCGGCCGATGCCGATGTCTTCATAGGCCCGGGCCAGTTGCAGGTCCCGTTCGGCCTGGTAAAGCTCGCGCACGGAAGGGGCCTGGCGGTAGTAATAGAGGCTGTCGTTGGCAAAGCGGAAAATCTGCCCCACCATGCGCCGGCCGGTGGAAGTAAGGCGCAGCGGCGGATTGCCTGCCGCCGTTACCCAGTTGTAGCGGCGGCACAGGCGTACCAGGCGGGGGATGTCAATGGTGGCGGCATTTTGGTATTCCCGTTGAAAGCGATAGACCAGCTCTTCCTCTCCCTGTACGGCCTCTTCCTCGTAGAAGGTGCTGCGGCGCAGCAGTTCTAGACAGCGCAGCGTGTCCAGCACCTGGGTGGGCTGGCGCCAGAACTGCTCCGCCGCCAGGTCTTTCAGCACGCCCGAGAGCATGACCAGGTCTTTCAATGCTTCCTGCAGCTCGGGTGTCTCGTGCTGGAACAGTATATCCAGGCATTGCTCCGGGCCGGCCGGGGCAGGCGGGGAAAGCTGCTCCCCGGCTTCCGGTGTGGCCGGTTGATTTGCGCCGGTATGATCGGACATGAAATATGACTACTCCCCTGGATCGATATTGACGGAATATCTGCAATATCTACAATTCTACCCTTTTTTAAACAAGTCCTGCTCGGTAGGGAGAAATGGAGAGGCTTTGTTTCGATCGGGTTAGTGGTTAGCCATAATGAAGTAGAAATATATAGAATTATGGTGGACCCCATTGTCAAGACAGCATTTTAAAATTTTTTAGAGCCAAACTTATGTTTTGTAATGACACAGGTTGCCCAATTGAAGCAGATAAAATTCTGCTCGGTTCCCATAAATGGCATATTATAACATGAAAATGGCAGTCTCTTTTGAGCATATCCCCTTCCCCAAAACAAACAACTTTTTTGCTTACCCGGCCTGATTTTTTTTATTTTGTCCGGGAAGGCACCTGTCAAGGGCGGCGTCAGCCGTCACCGCAGGTGATTTACCCTTGACAGGTGCCTAACCGGACAATAGAATCGGCCAGGCCGGGTAAGCAAGAATAAGTGGTCGTTTTTTGTTTGTCCATATTAGGTTTGCTGGAATGCCTTTGTCAGTATTGTGCTATCCCGTGTTACAGCCACTTCTTCCTGCGCTTTTTGGTATTGTGGCAGGTATAATTCTGCTGGTGTACGGTATCCCAGGGTCTGATGCAGGCGCAAATTGTTGTAAAAATAGATGTAATCAGATATTTTCTGTCTGGCCTCCCGTGGACTGGCGTAATCGTGCAGATAGACTTCTTCATACTTCAAGGTGCGCCAAAAACGCTCTATAAGTATGTTGTCTGCTGCACGACCTTTACCATCCATGCTTATCTGTACTTGTGCTTCTTTTAGCAATGCTATGTACTGTGGACTGGTAAAGTGGCTTCCCTGGTCACTGTTCATGATCTGTGGCTGGGAACGTTCCAGGGCATCCTGTACTGTTTTTAGGACAAAGGCTATATCTAGCGAGAGATCGGTCCTCCACTCCACTACGTAACGCGAGTATAGATCTAGTATTGCCACCAGGTACATCCATCCTCTTTGCAGGCGTATGCAGGTAATATCTATGCTCCACACCTGGTTGGGATATGTGATAGCCAGGTTCTTCAGTAAATACGGGTAAATTTTATGTTGTTGATGACGTCTGCTCAGATTGGGACCTGGATGGATGCCGACAATGCCCATCTCGCGCATATGCCGCTGCACTGTTTTGCGATTAATGGTGAGCCCTTCCCGGCGTAATTGCTCGGTTATGCGTCGCGAACCATAGTAGGGATGAGCTGTGTATATTTCATCAATCGGAGAGGGTCTTTTCTTCCCGGAGAATTTCCAGTACAACTTTGCTCTTAAACTCCGGTGTGTATTGCTTGCGCACATTCATTCGGTTCTTATGCCCCCCTGTTTTGCTGTCTTAATTTATGGGTCCATTATACCCGGCTGGGGATGCTGCCGGAGGACGAAGGGAACAAGCGGTGGCCTGGCTATACGCCAGCTTTGGATTAAGCCCGCCAGTCCAGTGTCAGCCGGCCGCCGGCAAATACCAGCGGCCGGGGCGGGCCGGCGATTTCCATGTTGTCCCGTCCGGCCAGTTCCCGGGCCAGTTTTTCTGTGACCAGAAGGTATTCCAGTTCCCGGGTGTTCTTGATGATGGCCCCCCGCAGATTGTCCGGATGGCCCGCCGCCAGGCTGTGCAGAGCCGCTGCGATGGCTTTTTCGTCATCGGGCATGACTACGGGCAGCATGGCCCGCTGCAGGTTGCCGCTGGTCAGGCAGTTCCAGTAAGTAGTTTCCCAGTTTATTTTGTCAGCCAGGCGGGCGGTGGTGATGTCGGCCAGGCCGATACCGGTGGCATTGCCGTGGGACGGGGCCGTCAGATCCAGAACCACAATGCGTTCAATAAAGGGGTGCCGGGGTTCCGGCACCCCGACCATTCTCATCCGGCCGATCACATTGACGTCCATGCCCGTGCCGCTGATGTTCTTGCCCATTTCCTCCACTACCAGGAAATCCAGGCTGTCCACCGGCAGGCGGGGCAGCAACCGGTAGGCTTCCTGCAGGAGCTGCTGTTCCATGGCTATCAAATCCTGAGGCAGTGCGGCCTCCAGCAGGGCGATTTCCTCATAACCGTTTTCCACTACGGCCAGACCGGCTACTATTTTCCCCGATTGAAGAAAAATATCACCCGCTTCCAGGAGTGTCCGGGCCATGGCCTCCGGTCTGGTGCGGTGAAAGGCGCCGGCTCCCGGCGCTTTGCCCAGACCCACGGTCAGCATTTTCAACAGGCCGCTTTCCACCGGCCCGTGGAAGGTGGTGTGGGGTTTAACGCGGTTTACCACCAGTATGCCGTCCGCTTGCCAGGCCAGGGCATCACAGTGCACCCTGAAGCCGCCGGCGGTCTGGCCGATTTCTACTGTATCGGTCGTGGCCAGCACCAGGCAGCCCATGCTGTTTTCGGTAATGCCCAGCGTCGCCAGAACGTCCAGCTGGCCCTTAATACTGCCTCCGCCGTGGCTGCCCATGGCCGCCAGTACAAAGGGCTGGGCTCCGGCGGCGCGCACGGCTTCTACCAGAGTGTGCAGAATGACAGGCATACTGGCTATGCCCCGTGAACCGGCGGTGAGAGCTATTTTCTGACCGGGCCGCAGCCGGGCCGGCAGGTTGATTTTCTGCAGCTGGACTCGGATGTGCCCGGGGATATCAGTAATTACGGGGCGAGGGAAGTGCTGTCTGATTTTGGCAAAACGGGGTAGGTTCATGAAAAGTTCATCTCCCGGTTCATTCTGTATCGTAAGTCATGGCTAGCAGTTCCACCGGGTGGAAAACGGGTAAAGCCCGCCCTGTTCGGGCCAGGCCCGAGGCCAGCTGCAGGCGGCAGGACGGGCAGGCGGTGACCACGGCCCGGGCGGCGGTGGCCCTAATACTGGCCAGTTTTTGTTCCACGATGCGGGCGGCCAGGTCGGGGTGAACGAATCCGAAAGAACCGGCCAGGCCGCAGCAGGTGTCGCTGGCGGCCATTTCTACCAGCTCAAGGCCGGGAATGGCGGAGAGAATCTGACGCGGTTCCCGGAAAACCCCCTGACCTCTTTTTAAGTGGCAGGGATCGTGATAGGTTACAGTCAGCGGCACCTGGCGCTGGCCGGTGGCCAGAGCAGTCCGGTGCACCAGAAAGGCATTAATATCCACCACCCGGCCGGCCATATCGCCGGCTGCGCGCCAGATCTCATCCCGGGCCAGCAGGCGGCCGTATGTTTTGAGCATTTCCCCGCAGCTGGCGCAGTCAGTGACGATATAGTCCGCCGGCGTATTCTGCCAGGCGATCACATGGCGCCGGGCCAGATCTCGGGCGGTTGGCAGGTCGCCTGCCGCCAGTGCCGGCATGCCGCAGCAGTCCGGTGCGGATAAAATTACCTGGACGTTGTTCTGCTCCAACACCTTCAGCACTGCCCGTCCGGTTTGTTGATAGGCGTACCGGGTCAGACAACCGGCAAAGTAGAGCACCCGGCAGCGGGGATTTTTGATCTCCCGGGGGGTGAACAGCCGGGGGAAAGGTCGAACGGGCACCCGGGGCAGCAGCTGTCCGCGCAGTTTTTTCCCCAGGCCTGTTTTCTGACTGAGGGCGGCGGCCTGGCCCAGCAGCTGCAGCCTGCGGGGGTGGGTCAGAACGCCGCGCAGCAAAACTATCCGGGCCGGGGGACGCTGGGGATGCTCCAGTGCCTGTGCTCTGGCCCAGAGCACCAGCTCATCCACCCGCACACCGTTGGGGCAGCGCTCCACACAGGCCCGGCACAGCAGGCAGGTATCCATAATCTGCTTCAGGCGGCGGGAAAAATTGAGCTGGCCGGTAAGTATGGCGCCGGCCAGCTGTACCCGGGCTCTGGCCACCCAGGGCTCGCTGCCCAGCTGCCGGAATACAGGGCAGACCTCCCGGCAGGAGCCGCATTTGCTGCAGCGGTTGATCTGGTAGCTGATTTCCTCTTCCTGGAACACCGGTGCTAGCTCCTTCCGAAAATCTTGCCCGGATTCAGAATACCCCGGGGATCCAGGGCCTTCTTGATCCGTTGCATGGCCGCCACTCCCGCCGGTCCAAACTGGCGGTCCAGATAGGGAGCCTTGAGCAGGCCAATGCCGTGTTCGCCAGAGAGGGTACCGCCCAGGGCGAGGGCAGAATGGAATATTTCGGCCGTGGCTGCTGCCGCGCGGTCCATTTCATCGGGATCGTTTTTGTCCACCAGCAGATTGGGATGCAAATTGCCGTCTCCGGCGTGGCCAAATATGGCAATGGTCAGCCGGTGCCTTTGGGCGATGTCCTTGATTGCTCTGACCAGGGCCGGTATCCGGCTGCGGGGTACGGTGGCGTCCTCGGAAATCTTGGTGGGCTTGATCTGGACCAGGGCGGGTGAAACCGCCTTTCTGGCCCGCCACAGTTCCTCTGCTGCCGATGGGGTGCGGGGCAGCTCAACCCGAACGGCACCACTGCGGGTACAGATATCGGCGATATACTTGATCTGCTCATCCAGGGCGATCGCCGGCCCGTCCACTTCCACGAGCAGCATGGCTTCCACATCCAGGGGGAGGCCGCAGTGGAGGTAATTTTCCACACAGCGAATGGTCACATCATCCATCAGTTCCAGCGCGGCCGGCAGGATGCCGCTGCTGAAGATGGCGGAAACCGCTTGCGCCGCCCGCTCGATTTCCGGGAAGTCGGCGCGCAGTGTTCTCCGGCCCTCGGGCCGGGGAAGCAGGCGCAAAAATGCCCGGGTGATAATACCCAGGGTGCCCTCGGAGCCCACCAGCAGACGCGTCAGGTCGTAACCGCTGACATTTTTGACGGTTTTGCCCCCGCACTGGATGATCTCACCGCTGGCCAGCACTACCTCCAGCCCCAGCACATAATCCCTGGTGACGCCGTATTTCAGGCCCCGGGGCCCGCCGGCACATTCGGCGATATTGCCCCCCAGGGTGCAGACCGGGGAACTGGACGGGTCGGGTGGATAGAAAAGCCCTTTGTTTTCCACCGCCCGGTGCAGGTCGGCCGTAACCACGCCCGGTTCCACTACCACCAGCATATTCTCGGTATCTATTTCCACAATGCGGTGCATGGCTGTCAGATCCAGGACAATACTGCCCTTTTCCGGCACCGCGCCGCCGCTCAGGCCGGTTCCCGCCCCCCGGGGGACGATGGGGATGTTTTCTTCTGCGGCCAGCCGCACCACAGCTGCCACCTCCTGGGAGGAGGAGGGCCGTACCACGACTGCCGGTGTTCCGGTGAGAAAGGTACCATCGTAGGAGTAGCAAAACAGGTCTTCCGGGGCGGAGTGGATTTTTTCTTTCCCCAGCAGACGCTGCAGGTTTTTGACGAGTTTCTGGCGCATGGTTGATTAACACCTGACCTGTTTTTTGATTTCTTTTTTTAACAGTTCCGCCGGGTTCCGCTGGCCGGCAGCAGCCGGTCCAATTACTACGGCACAGTCTACTTTATCAATTACGGCACGGATATCCAGCTGCAGCGGGCGGAATGGGGCAGGCGGCCTGCTGCGGGGGTGGGGGAGTACCAGCAGTGCGGTTCGGGAGCTGTTGACCAGTTCCACCAGCTTCTGTTCCGGATGACCGGTGATTATTTCTGTCCGGACAGCTACCCCGATCTGCTCTGCCTGTTCTTCCAGGGGTGACATAATTGCCCGGGCCTGAACCAGCAGGTCTTCTTCCAGCCAGCACCAGAATTCCCGGCGGGTGCTGGCGTTGCTCAGCCATTCGTCACCCAGCAGCCTGGTCCAGTTGTGGCCCAGGTGGAACACTATGTGCAGGGCCAGCTGCATGGCAGCAGCCAGGCTGACAGCCAGTTCCCCTGCTCTGGCAGCGGAGGGTGAGCCGTCATGAAGCAGCAAGATATGATCCCGGGATGGGGTTGTCCGGGAGGTAGTGTTAATATTGGAAAGCATTTCTGACCACTCCTGATGCCCTGGCCGTCATAATCAATAATAACATGAAAAATTAATGCGCAAGCGTTCTGTTCTCAGGGCTTGCGCATTTTTTATATTTCATCATCTTCTTCCGAATGCCCAAAGAAGGTGTATAGCAGGTAAATGCTGGCTGCTATGGGGATGAGCACCATCCCGTTTTGAAAACTGTAACAGTGAACAATGCAGTAAAAAAGCCCGCCGAGCAGCAAACTGGGCATGATCTGGTAAAAGTAGAGTAAAAACTCCTTGATTGTGGGGCTGCCGGGTATGCGCATGTCCCCACCCCGCATTCTGGAAATTATGCTTAATAAGATTTTAGCATAATTCCAAATGAGGGCACAAGGGGGCCCGGTGCCGTAGTGACAAAATACGGGATGGGCGATGGGGATCGTTTTATTTTATAATCAACAGCGATGTACTTTGGCGGGCCAGCATTTTTTCCTTCACCTTGCTGGACGTGTTGCCCGGCGATCCGGGCTTGCTGCCCAGAATGAGCAAATCATATGTTCCGCCGGCCAGCTCGCGCTCTATTTCCCGGGGTGGGTCACCCTCCCGTACCTTCCATTCCCATGGCACTTCCTGGTGCCGGGCCAGTTCCTGGAACCGTTCCCGGATTTCGCGCTGTTTTTGATCGGCGATATGATGAATGTATTGAATAAACTGTTCCTTGGCGATGCTGCTGGCCAGCTGGTCCACATAGCCGTAGTGGGCCAGAGCGGTTTCCGATACATGTAAAACCGTGACCCGCGGCTGCAGCAGCTGCAGCAGACCCGCGATTTTCTCCCAGAAACCTTCATTTTCTTCGCCCTGGACGGCCAGCAGGATATGTTTGAACACGGTGAAACTGCCTCCAGCATGCAATGTTTTTCCATAATTATTTCAGGGCAAGGCTTTATTTAGACCTTGCCCTGTCCCGGAGCCACAGGTTTATTTTTCTGGTTTATTGCCTCAGGCCAGCACTTTGGCCAGTGCCAGCAGCAGCAGGCCCAGAGTAATGACCATGTAGTCCTGCTTTCTCACTTTGCGGTCGGCAGCTCTTTCATCTTTGCTCATTACCGGGCACCTCCTGAGATTTGATGGTTCATTATTCGATTGGTTACAGAGGCAGCACAAACTTGACCACCAGCAGGGCAAAGGCCGCTTTGACAAAGCCCACGATGAAGCCCAGCACTATGCCGTCCTTGCCGGCCGCTTTCATGTCGGAGAATTTGGTGGTCAGGCCGATGCTGGCAAAGCCCAGGGTGAAGGCCCAGGTCATAAAGGTGTTGGCCAGCTTGATCTCTTCCTTGCTGAACAGGCCAGCGGTGTTAAACAGCACGGCTAGCAGGAAAGCAATGATGAAAACCGGGAACTTGTCTGCGATAAACCGGGTTTTGTTGATTTCGCCGGTGGATTTGATGTCATTGCGCAGCACCAGCATCACTACATAGAGTACCACGAAGGGCAGCAGCACCACCCGGCCCATGTTGTAAATGCCGGCCATCAAACCGGCGTCCTGGCCGTAGGCCATGCCAGCCGCCAGCACCTGCGCCGAGTTGACAATGCCCACACCCACCCAGGCACCAAACTGGTTTTCATTCAGGCCGAACAAGTGACCCAGGGCGGGGAAGGTGAACAGCGCCAGCAGACCGAAGATCAGAATGGTAGCAATAGTATAGGCCATTTCCTGACCTTTGGCTTTTACTGCCGGACCGGTGGCCACGGTGGCGGAAACGCCGCAGATGGAAAAGCCGGAAGCCAGACAGCCGGCCAGCGCATCGGTCATCCTGTAGTATTTGCGCAGCCAGAATGTGAGGGCGACAGTGCCAAAAAGGGTGACAGCAATGAAAATCATGCTGGTGGTACCCACTTTGAGCAGTGAGGCCAGGGTGTATTTAGTGCCCATGATCACAATGCCGGTTTTGGTTAAAATGGTGGAATACTGCAGACCGGGTTCCAGCTGGGCGGGAACACCGATAGAGTTGCGAATGATCATGCCAAAGATAATGGCCAGCAGGACGTAATTCAGGTGGGCAACCTCATAGACCTTTTTAAAGTTTTCCTTGACATAGCCCTCTGCCCACATGGCGGCAATGGCCACCAGCAGAACCAGGATCAGGCCGGGAATAGCCCGGGCAATTTGCGCGCTCAGACTCTGGCTTTGTACCTGTTCACTATGAGTTTGAGCCAATTTCAGTGCACCTCCATAAAGTTTGTGAGCATGTTGTGTGAATATTGTGGTTATATCTAATGTGCTTAAATTTTATATCAATCCCCCTTATCTATAATTGATATAATAACATGCGCAAACTAATATACAGAAACTGCCGGTTCTGATGAGTATACTTGATTGTTGGTATGGTTTTGGATGTTGCGGATTAGGAAGGTGTCGCCCGAAAAATTGCCGGTCATTGTCAGGTTGTCCAGATGATTGATGTGGATAGTTTGATTAAACTTTGGTCCGATATATTTTTTAAAAACACACTTGATTACCTGTCCCTGGGCATCAACAACCTCAATATGCCCCTCCAGGCAACCCAGATCACCATCATAGGTCTTGTGCCAGGATATCTGGCTTGCCTGTCCGCTAATCAACTGTTTTTCGGGTATGCGCGAATCCTTGAGAAGCGAATTTATTCTATTTACGTTGAGCATAAGTTTGGGTAAAAAGATAATCACCAGGGGCGTCAGGCAAATAAAAAGAATAAATATCCAGCCATACCATTTAATTAGCTTTTCCTTGCCCACAACAACCCCTCCCGGGCAACTACTATCGTATAACATGATTTAGTCAGCCAATCTTAACGAAATATTAATTAATTTATCCCATGCGGTCAATAAAGGGGAAGCTGGTTGAAATCTAACAGTCAGCCACATGACACAAAAGTGTCAGGGATGTGACCATTTAAGTGTCAGATGTTTTACATATGTTAAGTCAGCCAGCCGACCAATATCTATCAGGAAAATATTGTGATTTATTCCCTGATTGATTACCTGTATAATATTTTTGCAGCTCTGTGTATTGATCACTATAATTACTCCATATGGTGAAGAGTAGCGATGTTTAATCAAAAGTTGACCAAAATGCTGGTTGTTAGCGGGCTGGTTATTTGTATCGGCCTGGGTTTTGGGGTCAAAAAATTGCTGGAGATGTACGGGCAGGTTGCGGCCTGGTCGCTGAAGAGTGAGCAGTGGCAAGAGCTGGCGGAACTGTCGGTGCAGGTATCGGCCATGGGTGAATCCCTGCAGGAATATCTACTGTGGGCTGATCCGGAAGCGCTGAACCGGTTTCACCGGTATAGCAATTCCATCGGGCAAAAGCTGCAGGATCTATCCTTCTCCATGGTTCAGTCTGCCGCGCCGGATTTTCAACTTTTCGGGCAGTTATGCAAGGATTATCAGAACTTTGCCCTGTACCAGGTTGTACCGGCTGTTCAGGCCGGTAATTCCAGGACGGATAAAATGGCGGAAATATACCGGCAAAACCGCCAAATGTCCCAAGAGTTGCAATCCATTCTGGAAAATGTGCGCAGAAAATACAGCCGGCAGCTGGACGAGCATAGAGCCAATCTGGAGGAAATTCGGCGCAATATGGTTATTTTGACTTTTTTGCTGGCCGGTCTGATGATTTTGCTGGTCTATCTCCTGTATTTATTATTGACCCCGCTGTGGCAGCGCTACTTGTTCACCAGTCAACTGGCTCATAATTCCGATCAGGCCGTCTGGTTCATTGAAGCGAGCGGCAAAATCAACTATATCAACCCGGCTGCCCAGGAGCTTTTCCGTCTGTTTCCCGAACAGGTGTTGCAGAAACATCTAGAGGATATTCCCAGAATATTGCCCCGCCTGTACAGCGTGATCCAGCCGGTGGGACAGGTGCTGATCAACCAGAAGAAGCTGCTGCGCTGCAAGGTGGCCTGTACCCATGACGATGGGCGGCCGGTTGATTTAACCGCGGATTATGTGCCGGTAGCGGGGGCGGGCCGTCCGCGGGGCGTCGTGCTGCTGATCCGGCCGGCCGGTGAGCAGAAGGACAGGCACTTGCTCCTGGATACTCTGGAAAGGGAAAGGAAAAGGATTTCCCTGGAAATCCACGATTGGATTGCCCGCTACATGTCCACCATCATTCACGCTCTGGATTACACCCTGCGTTTACATCAAAGCGGCCGGCTGCCGGACGGTGAGCTGGTGCGTAATCTCGGCGAACTGCGCAGTCACTGCCAGAATGCCGCTATTGAAATGCGGGGCATCATGAATGATATTCACCCCTATTTGATTGACCGGGTGGGGCTGGTGTCTGCTCTGGAGTCGTATGTCACCACTTTTGAAAAATTGCATGATATCAAGGTCTTCATTTTCTATCAGGACCGGGCCCTGCAGGTGAGAAAGAAGGATGAAATAATCATCTACCGCATTATCCAGGAAGCGCTGAGCAATATTGTCAAGCACTCCCAGGCTACCGCGGTGGATATCAACTTTACCCGGCAGCAGGACACCCTGCGCATAGAAATATCCGATAACGGAGGAGGGGAAGGGGACTTTCTGGCCGGACAGGGACTGTGGGGAATGAAAGAAAGGGCCAGCCTGATCGGGGGAGATGTAGTGTTCGGTTATGGGGAAACCGGGTTCTGTGTAACCCTTACGGTACCGCTATTGGCGGGGGGGCAGAGTGATGAACAAGATCAGGATCATGCTGATTGAGGACCACAATGTTTTTCGGGAAGGTTTGAAAAAACTGCTGGAACTGGAAGATAATATGCAGGTGGTGGCCGAGGCGGGAACATGCGCCGAGGCTCTGGCTGCTGTGACGGCCGGCGTGGACATTGTGCTGCTGGACATCGGTCTGCCTGATGGGGACGGGCTGGACCTGGTGGGCCGGATCAGGCAGCAGTACCCCCGGATTAAGCACGTGGTTTTGACCACCTATGATGATCCGGTATTTATCAAAAAAGCTATTGAATGCGGGGTAAAGGGGTTTGTCCCCAAATATGCCTTTTTTGATGAAATCAAGGCGGCGGTGCTGATGACCAGCCGGGGGGGAACCTACCTGTATCCGGGGTTGAGCGCGGATTTTTTGCTGCATTCTTCTGATGCGGGGCTGAATGAAGGGGAAATCCAGCTGCTGCAGCTTTTATCCCGGGGCAAGAACCAGAAAGAAATTGCTGCCGAACTGTATATCAGTTTGTCCACCTTCCGGCGCAGGCTGCGGGGCATCCTGTCCAAACTGCAGGTGCAATCGGTGGAAGAGGCGCTGACCCTGGCCGTAAAAAAGGGTATTATCAAGTAATCTCAGCGTAGGAGGGGACCATGATTACATCGCCCAGCGGCCGGACCATCTTTCCCACACTGGCCTTAGCGGTTTTTATCAGTGTGTTCATCCTGTTCGGGATCATGGAATTTCGCCATACCAGGCAGGTGATCGGCAGCTATGAGGCCGGTATCATGCAGTACACCCTGGAACAGACCGTGGCCTATCAGGATGAGCTGAAAACCGCCGCTGTGCGCATGGCCCGTCTGGTCACAGCTCCGGGGCGGGATAATTTGCCGGCCATCAAGAGGCAGGCCGGTTACTGGGAGCCCCGTTTAACCGGGTTGTACATTCTAGACGGGGATGGAACCATTGTGGAGGCTGCTGCCGGTGGTCGGCCCGACCATTCGGTCGGTCAGCTGGTCAGAAAAGCCAGCCGTCCGGCGGGCAATCAGGTGCTTTTTTCCGGTGTCCACCGGGATCCGGTCGGCGGTCCGGAAGTGGTCACCCTGCTGGTGCCTCTGGGTGGGGGGAATGGTTATCTGGCCGCCAGTTTTTACCTGGATCAGTATCAGAACCGGATCCGGCAGCTGTTTGCCGGTAAGAACTACCGGATAGCGGTTTTTGACGGGTCCGGGTATCCGCTGGTCTGGCCGTTTGAGAAAAGCCGGCTGGCCGTCTGGGATGGCGCCCAGGACACTTTTCACGATCACAAAGTGAAATACAGTGTGGTCAGTGCTCCATCGGGGGACAACCCGTGGCGGATCTACTTCTTCTTTGCCTCCAGCAATTTCGAGCTGTACCGGGCCATTGCGGTTTTGCTGCTGGTCTTTGCCCTCTACATCTGCCTGTATGAGCTACTGGTGGAATTCTGGGGGGTCAATGAGGCCAAAACCTACTTTGAAAACATTGACTTTGCCATCTTCAACCAGATACATGACGGGGTGATCATTGCCAACAATTCCGGGCGGATTATCTTTGCCAACCAGGCCGCCCACCAGATTTTTGCCGGTCGGAAAAGCTCGCTGCGCCAGGTCAGGTTGAGCGAGGTGCTGGGAAGCAGCTGTGAGCTGCCGGGTGAGCTGGAGGGCACCAGCACTATTACCATAAACGCGGGCGACCGCCTGTTTAAAGCCATCCACTCCCCCATTATCAAGCACAACAAGATTTTGGGTTCGCTGACCGTATTGCGCAGCGACCACCGGGAGGATGGCCTGTTCCGGCAGGTTCTGGACAAACTGCTGGATGTGCTGCCCCAGGGAGTTGTTTTTGTCAACCGGGAAGATGAAGTGGTGCTGGCCAATTTAATGGCTAAATGCTATCTGAGCAGCGCGGTTCCCGGCAGCAGCATTGAAACAGTGGACCGGTGGCTGGCGGAGTTCATTCATCAGTGCACCGGTACCCGCGGGACACAGCGGGTGGAGCTTTCTACCGGTGCGGTGGGTGAGGTTACCCCGGTGTATGATCATGACGGGGTATATGCCGGTACGCTGGTAGTCATTCCCGGAGATGATCCGGCTCCCCCGTCGCAGAGCGGTTGAGCGGCCGGGGCGCCGGCTACTGGTGGAGCATCAGGACGATGAGCACAATCAGCAGGGACAGTGTCAAAGCGGCGTAATCCTCCATTCTCTCCGTGGCAAAAGGGGTGAAGAGCTGGGTTTCGCCGTGTCTTTTTTTCGGCGGGAGATCCTCCGGCGTTTGTTTCATAAGAGATCTTCCTTTGCTTGGAGATTTCGGGTCATGGTTTTTCCGGTACAAAAAGCAGTACCACCAGCAGGGCCAGTACGGCTTTGCCCAGGGCGGCGGCCGTTCCCACCAGCAGCGGTTTGCCCCCCGCCCGGCGCAGTTCGCTGAAGGATATCTGCATGCCCAGCCCGGTAAGGCCGATGGCAAAAAACCAGTTGTACAGTTTGCGGATGGTAATCAGCTCGGCCGAGGGCGGGGAGGTGGGACCCAGCAGGCCCAGGGAAGTCAGAAAAACCATAACCAGGAAGCCCAGCACAAAGACCGGGAACTTGCTCCACAAACCGGTATGAACCGTGATGTGTTCGTCCGGCAGGCGGGCCGAACGGCTGCTGACCACCGCCAGAGCCAGTACGACAAAGGGCAGAAACAGCACCCGGGTGAGGTTGTAGATTTCGCCGGTCTTTAAGCTCACCGAGGCGTGACTGGTGGTGCCGGGATCAAAAATCAGGCAGGCAGCCAGCACCTGGCCCGAACTGAGGATGCCGGTTCCCGCCCAGACACCAAACTGGTGGGGGGTGAGATGCAGTAAATTGCCCACCAGCGGAAACAGAAATATGGAAGCCACCCCGAAGGAGAGAATGGTGCCTATGGAGAAAACCACGTCGGCGGTTTTGGCCCGCACAGCCGGGGCCGTGGCGATGATGGCGGAGATGCCGCAGACCGCCGTGCCGGCCGCCAGCACGGCGGCGGACGCCGGCTCCAGGCCGGTCTTCTTCCCCAGCCAGAGGGTGAAGGTCAGGGTGATAATGATAAAGGCCAGCACCAGCAGGATGGCCGTGAGCCCCAACCGGGCCACATCGGTAAAACTGTACAGCGAGCCCAATAGGATTACACCCAGCTTGATGAACAGCCGGGATGTGGAAATTCCGGCCCAGATCCAACCGGGCAGGGGAACCAGGTTGCCCACCAGCATGCCGATAATAATGGAGAGCAATATGTAGTTGAAGCGCAGCACGTCCACCAGTATTTTTCCGGTAACAGGATGGGCGCGCAGGTATGCTTCCAGCCCCGGCCAGGGAATGCCCAGATCCTGTCCGCCCATGGTAAACAGAGCGATGGCGAACATGAGCAGGATACCGGGGATGGCTTTGAAAATAAATGATGCACGGTCATTTAGCATGGGGTTACCTCACTCCACGGCCCGGCAGGGCCGGCAGGCTTTCTCGAAATATTATAACAGCTAATGCGGATTTATCGACATTTTTTGAGTGCTTTTTTAGCGCCTGCATACAACATACTTCCGGTCCGCACTACAATTAACCGGCCGTATGTGTTAACATACTGGGCAGGGGGGATGGTACATGAGCATGCAAGAGCTGCTGGAAAAAGTGAAAAAGGCGTCCATTCAGCTGGCCACCGTGGATGCCGAATTGAAGAACCGGGCCCTGGCCCGCATTGCGGTGGCCCTGGAGGAAAACAGGAGCCGCATTGTGGCCGCCAACCGGGAGGACCTGGAGCGCAGCCAGCAGGAAGGGCTGGCGGCGCCCCTGTTGAAAAGGCTCAGATTTGATGATGACAAAATAGATGAGGTAATTGCCGGGATACACAGCCTGATGGAGCTGCCCGACCCGGTAGGCCGCACGCTGCTGGCCACCGAACTGGACGAGGGACTGGAGCTGTACCGGGTCACCTGCCCCATTGGCGTAATCGGGGTGATCTTCGAGTCGCGCCCCGATGCTCTGGTGCAGATCTCCGCCCTTTGTCTGAAAAGCGGTAACGGGGTGCTGTTAAAAGGCGGATCGGAAGCCCGGGAGACCAACCGCGTCCTGGCAGAAGTGATCATCCGGGCGGCCGAGGAGGCGGGCATACCCGCGGGCTGGGCGGCCCTGCTGGAGACCCGCGCTGCGGTGACCGAGATGCTCAAGATGGACCGGTACATAGACCTGATCATACCCCGGGGTTCCAATGAGTTTGTCCGCTTCATCATGGACAACTCCCGCATTCCCGTGCTGGGCCATGCCGATGGGATCTGCCACTGCTATGTGGATGAGGACGCCGACCTGGATATGGCGGTGCGGGTGGTGGTGGATTCCAAAACCCAGTATGTGGCGGTTTGCAATGCCACCGAGACACTGCTGGTGCATGAAAAGATCGCGCCGGCTTTTCTACCTTTGCTGTACGCCGCGCTGCAGAGCAAACAGGTGGAAGTGCGCGGCTGCCCCCGCACCCGGGAGATTGTTCCGGCAGCTTTACCGGCCACGCCGGAGGACTGGCGGACCGAGTATCTGGATTACATTCTCTCCATTAAAGTGGTGGACAGTCTGGAAGAGGCCATTGAACACATCAATACCTACGGCTCGGGCCATACCGACAGCATTGTCACCCGGGACGACAAAAAAGCCGCCCGGTTTATGGACGGCGTGGATGCGGGCAATGTTTTCTGGAACTGTTCCACCCGCTTCAGCGACGGCTTCCGTTACGGGTTCGGAGCCGAGGTGGGTATCAGCACCAGCAAAATTCACGCCCGGGGTCCGGTGGGACTGGACGGGCTGGTGATCTACAAATACAAACTGATCGGTCACGGCCATGTGGTGGATGATTACGCCCGCAAAGTGCGCATTTTCAAACACCGCCGGCTGGAGAAAGAGTTTTTCCTGTAGTTTACGGACAAACGATCGGTGCATGCTTTTCCCGGTACGCCCGCAGCAGGGCCAGGCGGGCTATACCGTAAGAGACGATACTTTCCGCTCCCTGGTTTAAATTGAGACCGCTCCCGGTAATGCCGTCGTAACAGCCGCAGGTTTCCGGATCAATCAAAGACAAACCGCAGGAGTTGTTCCCATGATACCATTCCAGGCAGCGGCTGGCCTTTACCAGGAATTCCTTGCGACCACTGACTCTGTAGGCTGCCAGGTAGGCCAGAATCATTTCTCCTGCTTCCAGAGGCTGTTCATCGTAGGGGGCCGGTCTGCCGCCCCTGGTATACCATCCCTGGCAGCCCACCGGCTTGAAGAAGCCGGGCTCAAAACAGATCTTTTCCAGGAAGGACAGGCTTTCCAGAGCTGTGGCCAGAATTTCTGGTTCCGGCAGTATTTGGTAGGCTGAAAACAAAGCCCGGGGTAAAACGGCGTTGCTGTAGGTCAGCGTGTCTTCAAACCACTGCCAGTCCGGGCTGCGCTGTTTTCTGTATTGAGAGAGCAGGGAGCCGGCCAGAATGTTGATCAGTTCCCTGGTTCCGGCGCTTTCTAAATAACCAAGGCCGATCAGTGAATATGCCCAGCCCCTGGCGAACTGCAATTCTTGTACCGCCGGCAGGGCTTTTTTGATCATCTCCCGGCAGGCGTGTTTCATGCTCACCGGTGTGCGGGAGCTGGCCAGGGTGTATCCCAGGGCCCAGAGACAGCGCCCGAAGCAGTCCTCGGAGCCTTCCTGTTCCAGGAACTCCCGGTTGTAGGCCATGAAGTTCCTGAATTTGCCCCGGTCTTTTTGAGCATAGAGTACGAAAGAGAGGTAGCGCCAGGCCAGGTTCAGGTATCGGCGCCGGCCTGTGTGTTCGTAAAGCAATACGGCCAGAATTAAGGCCCGGGCATTGTCATCGGTGGTGTACCCGCTGGACGGATCGGGTACTCCGTATTTGGCGTGCTGGAACATACCGGTGTCGTCGGTAAGACGCCAGATATGTGCATCGCGCCATGGAGGCCAGGGCATGGTTATATCGCCATGGCCTCCCGGCTATTGCCCTGCTGTAGTACATCCCGGAACAACCGGGCGTATTGGGCGGCTACAGCAGGCCAGGTCATGTTCTTTCCAAGCTGACCGGTTTTTTGCTCCATTTGCGCCTTTTCATCCGGGTGATCCAGCACGAAATTGATCTGTTTGGCCAGGGAGGTGGAGTCGTTGAATTCCGCCAGCAGGCCGCGCCCGTCGGCCAGCATCTCCCGGGCGTAGCTGAAAGGAGTGGAAATGACTACTCTGCCATAGCCCACCGCGTAGGCCAGGGTGCCGCTGACAGCCTGATCGGGACCGGTGTAAGGGGTCAGATAGATGTCCGACATTTGCAGGTAGTGGATGATCTCTCCCTCGGTCAAATATTTGTCGACAAAACAGATATGCTTGTTCATACCCAGCTCCGCCACCAGGCCAAGCAACTTTTCCCGGTAGGCTTCACCTTCCCGGCGTTTGATGCAGGGATGCGTTTGTCCCAGGATCAGGTAAATCACGTCCGGATGCTTTTCCACCACCTGGGCGATGGCGGAAATAGCATATTCAATTCCCTTGCCCGGGCTGAGCAGCCCAAAGGTGGAAATCACCTGACGGCCAATTAGCCCATGTTTTTCTTTCAGCACTTCCCGCGGCTCTACAGCCATGACCGGTACTCCGTGGTGAATAACGGCTATCTTCTCAGCCGGTATCTCATAAACCCCTGTCAGTAGAGGAATGGTATTGGCGGCCATGGTAACTAATTTTTGGCTTTTTTCGCCCAGCCGTTTCAGTATCCGGCGCTGCTTGTCCGACGGGCTCGGCAACACGGTGTGTACGGTGGTGATCAGGGGAACTTGCAAATTTTCCAGTAAATAAAGCAAATATTCACCGCTTTCGCCGCCAAAAATACCGTACTCGTGTTGAATCACCAGTAATTCGGGTTTAAATGCGTTGATGCGAGCCGCTGTCTGGGGGTAGCTGGCGGGGTTGTGCTGTTCCAGCTCCAGGCACACTTCCGTACCGTACCGGTAACTCGTATCACTCACGGCGATTACTCGGGCGTGCTGCCGGGCATTCACACGGTGGAATGATTTTACCAGGTTGGCGGTGAAGGTAGCTAGTCCGCATTCCCGGGGCGGGTATGTGCTTAAAAATGCAACAGTGCCCATGCCTATTCCTCCTGTTGTGCCGGTTATTGAACTATATGGCGATGGGGCGGGGGATTGCAGCGTCGAGCGCGGGTTTGCTGTGATCCCGGTAGCAGCTGATGCTATGGTGCCCCGCGACAATGGTGCTGAACAGGCGGGTACCGCTCTCAACGGAGGTGCAGTCCCAGATGATGCTGCTCGCAATGGTGCATCCGGCACCGATAACCGCCCGCCTGCCAATGACTGCTTCCGGCCCGATGGTGCTGAAAGCACCTAGTTCGGCCTCTTCTCCAATATATGCCGGTGGGATGATCCGGGCCGTGGGGTGGATTCGGGCACCCCGCCCAGTATAAACACGTTCGCTGGTGAAATCGCATTCGCCGATGCGGTACCGTCCCTGCAGGATGTCCTGGTGTGCCTGCAGGTATTTTTCTGGCGTACCTATATCTAGCCAGTACTTGCCTGATGGGAAAATGGCGATTTTGTAACCCTTTTGCAGCATGGTGGGGTAGGTTTCCTTTTCTACCGATACCGCCCGTCCGGTAGGAATATCAACCAGCATTTCCGGCTCTATTATGTATACGCCGGCATTGATGTAGGGCGAGGTAATTTCGTGCGGGGCGGGCTTTTCCTTGAATGAAGTTATATAACCGTGGTGATCATATTCGAGCACGCCGTACAGGGTCGGGTTGTCCACCCGGGTGGCGGCGATGGTAGCGACCGCTCGTTTCTGTTTGTGCAATTCCAGCATGGCCGCGAAATCTATTTCGCAGAGGATATCAGAATTGAATACGATAGTTGTTGCGGTGATGTGTGGTGCCGCATTTTTAATGGCTCCACCGGTACCCAGAGGTATTTCCTCCCGCAAATAATGGATCTTCACGCCCAGCCGGCTGCCATCCCCGAAGTGTTTTTCAATATGTTGGGACTTGTAACAGGTGCTGAGGATCACTTCATCAATGCCGAAATTTTTCAGTTTAAGAATGTTTCTTTCCAGGAGAGGTGAGGACATAACAGGGACCATTGGTTTGGGCAGATGTTCAGTGAGGGGTCTGAGCCGTGTTCCCATGCCTCCAGCCAGAAAAAGCGCTTTCATCATGCATTCCTCCTTAACAATGTAATTGCTATCATGCTTGGTGAGTTAGGCACAATAAACAAGACATCATTAATTTGGATGCACATGAATGGGCTTCAATGGGCTGTTTGGATAAAAGAGGCGGGTTTTTGCTACATCAAGTAGTCTTCCGGCCTGGGTTCAGGGCACCTTTTAATGTACTCCAGCAGGTCGCTCAGCGTGGCAGTAGCCAGTGCAATGCAGGTGTCGGCGGCTCCGTAATACATTTTGATTTGTCCGCTGGCTTTATCCAAAAGCCAGCCGCAGGGGAAGACTACATCATCCACGTCACCTTCTCTTTCATAGGGAGCTGTGGGCCCGAAAACCCACTCGTCGCTCCTTCGCAGGACTCGAAACGGATTTTCCAGGTCCAGGAGGGCCATACCCAATCTGTAAATTGCACCGGCTGCCGTTTGGCGAACTCCGTGGTACAGTATCAGCCAGCCGGCCGGTGTTTCCAGCGGTGGTGGCGAAAGCCCCACTTTGTTGGCATCCCACCAACCGCCTTTGCGGGCGTTGATCAGGATCTGGTGGTCTCCCCAGTACTTCAAATCGGTGGATTGAGAGATCCAGATATGAGCGCCGGTGTGGGCTGCCGCTCCATAGCTGGCTGGGATGGGACGGTGAATCAGCGCCCATTTGCCGCTGAAGCGGCGCGGGAACAGTGCAGCGTCTTTGTCTTCTGGAGGCATGATTGGCCCCAACTTTTCAAAGGTGGAAAAGTCTTTGGTCAGGGCCAGGGAAACCAGGGGACCGCCGTGGGAGTAGGCCGTGTAGGTTATGGCGTATTGCTGCAGTTCGTCAATGTAAGTGATTCGGGGATCTTCAATGCCCCAGGCTTCTTCGGGGTAAATTTCGGGCTCGGGTGCCAGGGTGGGTTGAACATCTATCTGCCAGCCGGTGATGCCGTCCCGGCTGATGGCTTTGGTTAGATGGGAAAAGCCCCGCCTGTCCTCCACCCGGGCCAGCAGCAACACTTGGTCTTCATACATGGTGACGGCCGGGTTGAAAACCGAGTTGGCCGGGTAAGGCCAATCCCGGGCGGTGAGTATGGGGTTGGAGGGATGCCTTTTGAAGAGTTCCCGGTAGGAGTTGCTGCCGCTTTGCAGTCTGGTGTGAAAGATCTCCGACATAACAAAAAAGCCCCCTTAACTAATTAATAATGCTGCTGCAAGTGCTGCATTAAAAATTAGTCAGCTGGCTTTTGTACCGGCTGTTAGCACTGCTTAACGATGAGTGCTAATCACCTTTATGTTAATACGGTCAATTTATCCTGTCAAGAGTAAAATTGTTGGTTAGCGGCGGTGATTTAAGGTATTTAATTCACTCTAGCATTTTTTGCAGTGCCGGCACGTCCAGGATGCGCACGCTGGAGCGGTGAAAGTCTATTACCCCCTCATCGCGCAAACGGCCCATCTCCCGCGAGAGAGAGGGGCGGGCGACATTGAGGAAATCGGCCATCACATGGCGGGTGAAGGGCAATATGAAGGTGGTTTGTCCGGTTTTTTGCATTTGTTCTAGCAAAAAAGCGGCAATCCGGCCGCGGATGCTTTTGAGGCTCAGGTATTCCACCTTGCGGCTGAGCAGCAGGGCGCGGCGGGAAACAATCCCCAGCATGTTGGTGATCAGCAGGCGGTGAAAGGAGCACTGCTTTTCACAACTGCCCACGATTTTCTCGGGAGGCAGAAAAAGTACCCGGCATTCATCCTGGGCCAAAACGGTGGCCGGCCAGGACTGTTCTCCGGCGAAGGCGATGATTTCGCCGAACAGGTCTCCCGCTTCCAGGGCAGTGATAATTACCCGCTGGCCGCCCATACTTTCCCGGGTTACGGTTAAATGGCCGGACAGCACTACACCGATGCCGGTAAATTTCTCCCCGGCCCGGGTGACCAGTTCGTTTTTTCGGTAGGTGCGCTGCACCGGCTTCAGGCAGGCCAGCATGGTCTGCAGCTCACCGGGCGGGATGCCGCGAAACAGGGGGCAGCCGGCCAGGGACGGTAGGGATGAAGACATGGGCTTCACCGCATCTTTCGGGCAGTTTTTTATTGATCCTTCCGGGCCTGCTTTTGGTAACACAGGTTACCGAATTGTGGCTCTGATTGTACTACAATAAGCTTGCCGGAGCAAGGAGAGCCGGCTGAGCAAAAAATGATCAGTGAAAATTAATTCTCAAGGAGGTTTGAACAATATGTTGCGTAAAATTATCCGTATTGATGAGGAAAAGTGCAATGGCTGCGGTCTTTGTGTAAACGCCTGCCATGAAGGGGCGCTGCAGCTGGTGAACGGCAAGGCCAAACTGGTGGCCGAGTCTTACTGCGACGGACTGGGAGCCTGCCTGCCCGAGTGTCCCACGGGCGCTCTGATGCTGGAAGAGAGGGAAGCGGCACCCTTTGACGAAGAAGCGGTGCAGAAGCAAATGCAGTCCAGAAAGGCAACTGCTCCCGCACCGGTACCGGAAAAGCTGCCCTGTGGCTGTCCGGGAACGCACGCCCGGGTCATTGAGAGAAAGAACGCTGCCAGCCGTCCGGCGGCTCTGCAAGCCGGCCCGGCAGCTGCTGAGTCGCAGCTGCGGCAGTGGCCCTGCCAGATCAAGCTGGTGCCGGTCAATGCGCCCTACTTCCAAAATGCTCACCTGCTGGTGGCTGCCGACTGCACTGCCTATGCTTACGCCAGCATTCACAACGACTTCATGCGCAACAAGGTGACCATTATCGGTTGTCCCAAACTGGACAGTGTGGATTACACGGAGAAATTGACCGAAATACTCCGGCTGAATGAAATCAAAAGTGTAACCGTACTGCGTATGGAAGTACCCTGCTGCGGCGGTATGGTTCAGGCCGTCAAGCAGGCCTTGCAGAAAAGCGGCCAGATGATCCCCTGGCGGGTGGTGACCATCAGCACTTCCGGGGAAGTTCTGGAAGAATAGCGGTCAAGAATAGCTCGGCCAGCGCCGGGTCGAATTGCGTCCCGGCGCAGCGTTTGATCTCGGCCGCGGCATGCTCCGGCGACAGGGCCGGGCGGTAGGGTTGATGGCTGGTCATGGCGTCGTAGGCATCGGCAATGGCCAGCAGGCGGCAGGGCAGGGGAATCTCTTCCCCCCGCAGCCCCAGCGGATAACCCTGACCGTTCCACCATTCATGGTGTTTCAATATCCATTCGGCTACCGGTTGCAGTTCGGGAATGGCCTGGGCGATGCGGTAGCCGGTTTCGCAGTGCCGGCGCATCTCGGCCAGTTCCGCCCCCACCAGCGGTCCTGGCTTGAAGAGGATGCTGTCCGGCACTCCTACTTTGCCGATGTCGTGGTAGCGGGCCAGCAGCCGCAGGTTGTCCAGCGCTTGTTCAGGCAGTCCGGCGGGACCGGCCATTTTGTACATAATCTCCTGCAGGCGCTCGGCGTGGCCTTGCTGGAGGAAGTCTTTTATCTCTAAGGCCCGGTTGACGGCCTGGAAAATGGTGCTGGCGGCATTTTGCTTCTGGAGCAGCTTTTGCCGGTACATCATGTCATCGGCGGCCTTGTACAAATCGACAGCCCTTTCGCCGGGATGCTGCTGTACGGCAAAGCCGCAGGAGATGCTCAAAGGCAGCGTGTTACCATGCTGGTTGTAGGCAGCCACGTTTTGTTCCAGCCTCTGGACGGCGCCCTGTACCGCCTCCCGGTCCGCGCCCGGCAGCACAACGGCGAATTCGTCGCCGCCTAGCCGGGCGACGATGCGGCCCGCCCAGTCAGCAAAAGTCTGGCTGATGATACCGGCCGCGGTCTGCAGCAGCCGGTCGCCGGCTTCGTGCCCCAGGCTGTCATTGACGGTTTTCAGGTTGTTCACATCACAGACGACCACTGCCAGCGGCAGATCCGGCTCTTTTTCCAGCCGCTGCATTTCCTGTTGGAAGCCGGTGCGGCTGGTCAGCCCGGTGAGGGTGTCATACAGGCTCAGCCGGCGAAACTGTTCGTTACTGGCGCGCAGTTCGTTGCGGGACAGTTCCAGTGCCGCCAGCATTTCATTGATTTTTCCGGCCAGATCGCTGATCTCATCCCGGCCGGGCACTTTGACCCGTGCGCTGAGATCGCCGGTCAGGCCGATGTTGTTTACGGCCGTGCGCAGGCCGGCCAGGCGGGAAAGAATGGTTTTTTCCAGAAAGAACATGGACAGCAGATAAAATGCCAGGCCCAGGGCCAGCAGGCCGAGGAGGAAATACCTCAGCGTTTGCTTACCCTGCCGGTAAATTTCCCGGGGCAGGACTACTTTTAGCAGGAGAACTGGCTGATGGTAAAAGTCCTTAAGTACCGCGTAACCGGCCAGCCGGTAGCTGTCCAGCGGCCGGCTGCACATGGTCTGACCAGCGGCGATCAGCCCGGGCAGATCTTTCGCTTCCCCGGTTTGGGAGAGCTCGTCCGGTGTGCTGATGGTAAGGTGAAGGCGGGTTTTTTCTGCCAGCTCCTTGACTTTATCTGTGTCCAGCCAGCGGGCCACCAGCAGGGTACCGCGCACCGGTCCCTGGAGTTCGCTGGTGACAATGGGGCGGGAGGCCAGCAGCAGCGGTCCTTCGGGAAGCATTAATATTCCTTTTTTGCTGCTGAGGGGGGATGGATGCTGGAGCAAATAAGTGTTTTGGGCCAGGTGCTGGAGCAGGCTGGCCGGCGGCGGCTCTTCCCGGCCGCTCTGCAGGTCCACTCCGCGGGCATAGACCAGCCTGCCGGTGCGGTCGTAGAACAGCATGTAGTTAAGGTTCAGCTGGAGGAAGGCGCTGACCGCGATATCATTTTGGATGTAATGGGCATGGGGATGCTGGATGAATTCGTAGGTATTGTCCCACCCGGCATAATCCCCGGCTGTACTGTTGATGAATGAAATTTCGTTATCCAGCGCGCTGACTGCCCGCAGCAGGTTCTGCCGGGCGTAGGCCTCTTCCAGCCTGATAAAGCTGGCCAGCAGAACCTGTTGGGAAAAGAAGTAGAATGCGGAGATGACACTAAAAATAACCAGCCCGAGCAGCAGGGAGGTTTTAAAACGCAGCTTCATCTGGCGCCTCCGGTTGAAAGATTACAGCACACAATGTGTGTTCGACACCTGGAGCTGGTTTCCTGTCAGCGGCAAAATATTGTATCCGGGTATCCGGGGAAAAATTATGGCCGGCAGGTGTCTGCCAGCCCATATTGAATGATTATTTTCCCCTGGCTGTTTTCAAACCAGGCTGTGGCCCAGTTCCAGAGCGGCCTGCATCAGGGCGGCGTTCTCTTTTACTAGGCCCGCTGCTGTAGCCCCGGGAGCGATCAGCGGGCGAACCACATCAAACTGCATAAAGCGCAGCAGGGAAGCCATTTGCTGCACATAAGGGGCGAACATATCCGGGTCGGGCTGCGCCTGGGCAAAGATCAGGGCAGCCTTTTTCCCTTTCAGGCCGGGGAAGGTGTAGTCGGGCTGCATGTAGGCAAAAAGCCGGTCCAGGACGGTTTTCAGCTGGGCCGACATCTGCCACATATACATGGGTGAACCGAAAACAACGGCTCCAGCGTAATTAATTTGCTCGTAAATTTCTCGCATGTCATCGGGTACGGCACAATAGCCCAGCTTTTTACATTTGTAACACCCCTGGCATCCCCGGATGTTCATTTTATTCACATGGAAAATAGCGGTTTGCGCCCCCGCCTGTTCCGCTCCCCGCAGCACCTGCTCCACCAGGGTGGCCGTATTGCCTTCCGGGCGAGGACTGCCCACAATGCCAATGACTTTCATAAGAATATTAACCCCCTGAAGATAAATATTTTGGGGTGATCATATCGCGATCAGGATGGTATTGGCAAGGGACCCGGAGGGATTGTTTTACAACCGGACGACATGCTATTATTGCAAAAAAAGTTGGGAGCGGTTTTTGTTACCGGTCCGGCCAAATTGCTGGCCAGCCTTACCCCGGCTTGGATGAACCTGCCGGTGTGGGTGGGCCTGATCCTGGTTTACTACATTCTGGCCACTTTGCTACCGGTGGACAAGATTATCGGCAGGGTATACCCGTTCTTTGGTGCTTTGTTACTGGTTATGGCCATTGGGGTGGCCGGGGCTATGTTGGTGCAGGGCTACCATATTCCTGAGCTTACCCTAACCAACATGCACCCCAAAAATGCCCCCATCTGGCCGCTGCTCTTTATTACCATAGCCTGCGGGGCTATTTCCGGTTTTCACGCTACCCAGTCGCCGATTATGGCCCGCTGTGCCAGGAATGAAAAATATGGTCGGCAAATCTTCTACGGGATGATGATTGCGGAAGGGATTATTGCTTTGATTTGGGCAGCTGCTGGTATGTCCTTCTACGGGAGTACCCAGGAGCTGGCCAAAATGCTGGCACCGGGCGGTGCGGGCCCGGCCGGTGTGGTCAAAGAAGTAGCCACTACTATGCTGGGGGCATGGGGTGGTACACTGGCCGTGCTGGGCGTGATTGTGTTGCCCATTACTTCGGGTGATACAGCGTTTCGCGGGGCGCGCCTGCTCATTGCAGATTTCTTGCAATGGGACCAAAAACCTTTGGTTAAACGTCTGGTTATTGCTGTACCATTGTTTGCTGTAGGCTTTTACCTTACCCAGATTGACTTCAATTTCCTGTGGCGCTATTTTGCCTGGGCCAACCAGACCACGGCCATGATCATGCTCTGGGCGGCAGCAGTGTATCTGGCACAGCAGAATAAACTGCACTGGGTAGCTTCTTTGCCTGCTGCTTTCATGACCATGGTAACCTTCACTTATATCCTGATGGCTCCAGAAGGTTTCAAGTTGGCAGTGCAGGTAGCTTATCTGCTGGGTTTGGGACTGGCCATGATCCCGGTGGGGCTGTTTGCCTGGAAAGTAATCAGCACAAAAAATCCTGTACCTGCACCGGCTAAAAAAACCGCAGGAGTTTGAAAATTTACTGTATCACAGGTTAAACCAGTAAATTACGGCCCTGGTCATGTAAAATGATTTTAAAAATATAATCAGCTCCCCGGTATGGCTAATTGCCAGGCCGGGGATAATAATTTTTCAGTCTACGCCCATTTTCCCGTTCTGTTGAGCACCCCGCCGCATCACGGGCAATCACCAGCTCCTCATCGGTAGGGATTACCAGCGCCTGCACGCGGGAAG
>NZ_JBRAJI010000034.1:0-32309 GCF_052744395.1 Desulfurispora sp.
CAGATTATGCCTGAAAATGGTTATTGGTGAGATGGTATCACGGATCCAGGAATTAGTTTAGGATGTGATGCAGGTCCATGGGTGAAACGGTTTTCATTTATGCCGGCCGGAACAGCCAGGGAAAACTGGTGCGGGGCCGTCAGCGAGCGGCCGACCGGGAAGCTGTGATCAGGCAGCTGCGCCAGAACAACATTTACCCGCTGGAAGTGAAACAGGCTTACCGCCTGCCGGATAGACGCAGCATCAGCCTGCCCAGACCAAACTGGCGGCGCTGGCTGGAGCGGCCGGTGAAAAGCCGCGATCTGGCCATTTTCTCCCGCCAGTTCCACACTTTGATTGAAGCCGGTGTACCCATGCTCAACGCCCTGCAGGTACTGGAACAGCAGACCGCCCATGCCGGATTTAAGCGCACCATCAACTCCCTGCAGGCCGGGCTGCAGCAGGGAGCCACTTTAAGCGAATCCATTGCCCGGCACCCGCACGTTTTTCCCTACCTGTACACGCACCTGATTGAAGCGGGAGAGCTGGGCGGCGTGCTGGACAAAGTGCTGGAAAGCCTGTCCGTCACTTTTGAAAAGGAACATCAGCTAAAAGAGAAAATCAAGTCGGCCCTGGTCTACCCGGCCGTAATTATCACCATGACCCTGCTGGTGGTGGCCGCACTGCAGTTTTTTGTTCTGCCCAATCTGGTGGGAGTACTGCTCTCCCTGCAGGTGCCCCTGCCGGCCTCCACCCGGCTGCTGATGGCCGTAAACAGCTACCTGCAGCATTTCTGGTTTACCATACCGCTGATCATCTTCGCGCTGTACCTGGCGCTCCGCCTCTTGGGCAAAACCGCCAGAGGGCGTTATTGGCTTGCCGCCTCCTCTCTGCAGGCTCCCATTTTCGGCCGGCTGGTCAGGAATACCATCGTGGCCCGTTTTTGCCGCACCTTTGGGGAGCTGCTCAAGAGCGGTGTACCCATCCTGGTGGCTCTGGAAGTAGTGCAAAAATCCACCGGCAATGTTTTATTTGTACAGGCCCTGGAACGGGTTATCGCCAGCATCCGCGCCGGCCAGGGATTGGCCCGCCCGCTGGCCGAAAGCGGAGTTTTCCCCCCGCTGGTGGTGCAGATGATCAGCGTGGGCGAAGAATCGGGCGCTCTGGAAAAACTGCTGGAAAAGGCGGCCGTTTTTTACGAAAATGAAGTGGAAGCCGTGGTAGCCCGTCTGACAGCCGTGATTGAACCGGTCATGATTGTGATCATGGGCGGCATGGTGGGCTTTATCGCCATCTCGGTGCTGTTACCCCTGATGACCATGGTGGGGCGCATGTCGCAGTAGTCCCCTGGGCAGCCGGTCCAACCGGCCCACTGCTGAACCGGGAGGAGAAAACCGCATGGCTGTGCGCAAAAAAAAGAATGCTTTCTCCCTGGTGGAAGTGCTGCTGGCCACCCTGCTGCTGGTGGCGGCGCTGATCCCGCTGCTCAACATGCTGCTGGGAAGCAGCGCCTGGACTGCCGAGTCCCGCCAGATGCTCCAGGCGCTCAGCCTGGCCCAGGGCAAGGTTGAGGAACTACAGGGCATGCCCTTTGAGTCCCTGCGCAATTTTCTGGGAAATCAACAGAATTTATCAGGTACCTTCGCTGAGGCCAGCGGCCTGTCCTACTCCATTCAGCCCGATCTCACCTGTGCCGCTTCCGGCCTGATCTCTTTCCGGGTCACCGTGCATTATCAAGACCCGCGCGGTCCGCGCTCCCTCACCCTGATTGCGGAAAAAGGGGACTGGCGATGAAAAAGCGAAGCCAGAGCGCTTTCACCCTGGTAGAAGTGGTTGTGGCCATGGCCATTTTCACCATGGTACTGGGAGCAACCCTGCTCATCTACCAGCACTCCCTGCAATCCTGGGCACGCACCGATTCTGCCACCACAGTGCAGGAAAACCTGCGCCTGGTCCTGGACCGGATGACCCGGGAACTGCGTACAGCGGTCAGCATTGAGGAGGCTGCTGTGGTAAATGGCCAAACCACAATATCATTTCAAACCTATATCAGCCAGAACAATGTACCCGTATTAAAAACCATCACCTATTATCATGACCCGACCAGCCAACAAATTTACCGGTCGGTTGGCACCGGGTCTCCCAATCCGCTGGCCGAAGACATTAGTGGCCTGGAATTGTTTTACTATGACCAGGATCAATCACTCCTGGGTCAAAATAATGTTCTTCCTGGAGATCTGAACAAGATCAAGTTCATCCGCCTGACCATCCGGGGGGAAAAAGGGCGCCGGGGTCAGCTGAACTACACACCGCCCTTAACTTTTACCTCCACTGTTACACTGCGGGTACCCAGCCGCTAACCGCGGGGAGTGTGAAGCCATGACCAGTCCCGAGAATACCCGCCCCGGCCAGGCCCTGGTGGGTGTGCTGCTGATCTTTCTGCTGGTGGCCGCTCTGACCATGGCCAGCCTCACCCTGGCCGCCAGCCACCGCCAGAATACCGCCCGGCAGAGAGAAGCCGTACAGGCCTACTATGCCGCAGAGGCCGGCGTGGAACGGACCCTGCTGCGCATCAAAAAAGACCCGGGCTGGTTTGCCGGCTGGCTGAGCCAGCTTTCTTTAAACCAGGAAAGTAGTTTTCTTACATACATTACACCCGACTTCATGCCGCCGCTCCGGGCACCGCTGGAACAGGTGACTATTAAACAAATTGCTGCCTTGCCGGCCGCACAAATTGAAATCAAATCCACCGGCCTTTCCCGGCCCGGCGCTGCCGCGGCCCGCAAAACCCTGCTGGTGCAGGCCCGCCTGTACCATCCGGCGGGATTGCTGAGCGGCTGCAGTATTTTGAGTAAGCACCCGCTGGATATAACGCTGGGAAACAGCTTTTCCCTCACCGGCAGCAGCGGACAAAAACCGGTCTTCTATGTTAACGGCAGCCTGACGCGCCGGGGAGGCGGTCACAGCCAGGCCATTTTTGCTGAAATATTTGCTGCGGGGGCCATCAGCGGTAATTACGGCAGTAGCACACTCCATCCCGATTTTACCGGGATACCCTCCTTTCCGGCACTGGATGAGAACTGGTACAGAGAAAATGCTCAACACATAGTTAACGGTGATGCAGTTTTTGGAATTATTTCACAGAATCGGGGCCATGGTAATAATCCCCATGAAGAACCCGATATAACACCGCCATACAGCGGGATTTATTTCGTTGACGGCGATGTGGAAATTTCCGGCACCTACACCGGCCAGGCCGTCATTTTTGCTACCGGTAAGATCACCGTAACCAGAGATCTGGAGGCCAGGGACAGCAATTCCCTGCTCATACTTATTGCCCGGCACGGGCCGGTAGATATAAAAAATAATCGCGCCGATGCCTTTATCATTGCCCCGGAGGGAATTGACTGCCAGGGCAATGCTACCATCAATGGCGGTCTGCTGGCCGGTTCATTTGAGGAAAAAGTCAACGGCAATCTGACCATTAACTGCAATCCCGCTCTGGTGAGCCAGAACCTGGATTTTTTCCTGAACAGCGCCTTCAGCCCGACAGTGCTGGAGATGAAAGTGGACAGCTGGCGGGAACAATATGATATATTTTAAGGCGATCTATTACTCTGACACAGCGAGGAGGCCGGAAAACGCTTGGCGCTATTAAGCAGGTGCTTTGCCGGCATCGACCTGGGCAGCCGGCATGTCAAAATGGCTCTGGTAACCAGAAATCGTCAGCAATGGACGCTGGCCGAGCAGCAGCTGCTGCCCCTCCCGGCATATGCAGACAGCAGCCCGGCTTACCTGCCCCCGGCAGGGGAAACCGGCACGGCAGCCGGGTCAGGCCGCTCCGCTTATACGGAAATCCTGGTCCGCCTGGCTGACAACCCCCGGTTGAAAAAGGCGACCGTTGTATCCGCGCTGCCCGGCAGCCAGGTACTCACCCGGCACATCATGCTGCCTCCCATGCCGGAAAAAGAGATTGCCCGGGCCCTGTCCTTTGAGCTGGAAAAAATTCTTCCGGGCCACACCGGACAAATGATCACCCGTCATATTAATCTGGGACGTGTCAGCACACCGGAGGGACCACGCCAGCACATTTTACTGGCCGCGGCGGCCCGGGACGCCGTCCTGCAGCATTACGATCTTTTCCAACAGGCCGGACTAAAGCTGGCGGCCATAGACCTGGCCCAGCTGGCCCTCTGGCGGATTTTTGGTCCGGGGCGCTTTTTTCAGGCCGAGGCATCAGCATATGCGGTGGTGGACATCGGTGATCAAAACACCCACCTTTTGATCATCAACAGCGGTCGCCTGGCCTTCACCCGCACGCTGAACACCGGAGGCCACCAGGTCCTGGAAACCATGGGAATTATGTTGGGCACCGGTGCCGCGGGAGCCCTGGAAATGCTCCAGAGCTTCCCCAACGCTCCCCTCCCGGAAACAGCACCGGCACAGGGGGAAATCCTGTCCGCAGGAGAGGATTTCCCAGCGGTTTTATCGCTGGAGGATGAGAGCAGCTGGATACTGACGGCCAACCGGTCAGAAAAGCTGCCCGCCGGCCGGGAAGCAGCCGCCGCCTTGGAACAGACCGGCCTCAGCGCTGCGCTCACCACCGCGCTGGCCGAGCTGCTCCGCGAGATCCGCCGCTCGCTGGATTTTTACAAACTGCAGGAACGTCAGAGCGAGCTGGAGAAAATATTTATTACCGGCGGCACGGCCCAGCTGCCCCTGCTGGCGGAAACCGCCGCCGCCGAACTGGGCCTGCCCGCCGAAGTCGGCCGGCCCGACCTGCCCGGTAAAGAGCAGCCCAATCCCCATCTGAGCATAGCTTACGGACTCGCCCTGCGGGAGATATAATTCATGAAGAATTACCAGATCAATCTGCTGCCTAAAGAACTGCAACCCGGTCTGCATCTTAACTGGCGCCAGCTGCTGCCCTATCTGGCAGCCACCGGCCTGGCCGGCACACTGCTGAGCGGCTACATTTTCACCACGCTGGCCGCGGCCCATCTGGAAGAAGAGCTGGCCGGCCTGGAAACAGCCATAAACAATACCAAACCGGTCGCCCGGCAGGTGGAACAGTGGCAACAGGAAACCGCCACTCTGCGGAACTGGACCGACCAGTTCCGCCAGACCAGAGCGCAGCGCTTCGCCCTTTATCAGGTGCTGCGGGACATTAACACCTGCGTACCTCTGGATCTGCAGCTGACAGCCATCTCCACCGGCGAGAATCAGAGTGGAACAATATCGGGCGGACAGAAAGCCGGCAGTGCGCCGGAGCAAAAATCGACCGGTGCCCAGCCCACCCCGCTGCAGCCCCGGAGCACTGCCCCGGCATCTTCTGATAGCGGCAACACCCGGGTGGGGGAGGCCCTGGAGCAAACAGCGACGGCAGACAACAAATCCGGTACGGCTGCGGGAGTGAGCCAGACCGGAGGCGCCGCCCTTTCCCGGCCGGCCACCATCAGCCTGCAGGGGGTTACCCCCGGCCTGTCCGAGGTTGGGGCGTTGATTTACAACCTGCAGCAACTGCCCTATTTTACCAGGATTCAACTGCAAGACATCAGCAAGGAGCAGTCAGGACAATTAACCTTTCACATTATTGCTGTACTGCGGGAGAAATAACCCATGGCTGCAAACGTGTCGCTCAAGAAGCTTCTCTTGATCCTGTGCTTTTTTCTGGCTGCAGCGGCCTTCTATTACTTCCAGCTGGCACCGCTTCGGCAGCACCTGCAGGAACTGCAGCAGCAGGTGGAACAAAAAAAGGCTCAGCTGTCCGCATTGCGCTCCCGCACGGCCCGGGCCAATCAGGCGCAGCAGGAACTGCAGCAGGCCCGCCTGGACTGGCAGAACACCTCTGGCGTATTGCAGACCAGAATGGATGACGGGCTTTTCCTGGTCCAGTTCGGCCAGCAGCTGCGCCAGCAACAGGTTCAGCTGAACAAGCTGACCCCGGGCGCCATTTTGGACCTGAATTTTATGCTCTGCCTGCCGCTGAGCCTGGAAATGCAGGGACTTTATCCTCACGTGCTGGAAATAATCAACTACCTGGAAAATGCGTCCAACCTGACCTCGCTGAGCCAGCTATCGTTCATGGCTGTGTCCAGTCCGCAATCAAATCAGAGCCAGGAAAATCAGGCTCTACCCGCTGCCCCCGCCGTACCGGATGGTACGGTAACCTGCACCGGCACACTCTATATCTACACTGCCCGTACTCCCGAAGGCAGGCTGCAGCTGGAAGAAATCAGCCGTTTCCTGACGGGCCGGGCCAACCCCTTTGCTCCTACCGCAGGCACTATCCGCGAAAATGCGTCTTCCCGCGGCACTCCGCCCTCGCAGCCGCCAACCGAAACGCAACTGCCGCCGGAAGGTCTGCTGGTTCCACCTCCGGGTTAGCGATCCGCAAAACCCGGCAATCCATCTCCCGGGAGGAGCGATTGATTTCATGCTTGATCCACTGCTCGGCACCGGTTTCTGCCTGCTTGGTCTGATCATGGGCAGCTTTTACAATGTCTGCATTTATCGCCTGCCCCGCGGCCAATCTCTGCTCTTTCCCGCTTCTCACTGTCCGTCCTGCGACCACCGCCTGCGGCCCGCCGAGCTAGTACCGGTTTTCAGCTATCTCTGGCAAAAAGGGCGCTGCCGGCGCTGCCGCACCCGCATCAGCCCTCGCTATCCGCTGGTGGAGCTGCTCACCGGCGCTCTTTTTACTGCGGTCTATGTCCAGTACGGACTAACGATCTACACAATCAAGTACCTTTTCTTTTTTTCCCTCCTGCTGCTGATCAGTTTTATCGACTTAGACCACCAGTACATCATCTCCACCCATCTGTACTGGGGGCTGGCCGGAGCCCTTTTCTTCCAGCTGCTCAGCCATGAACACAGCTGGACCGGTCTGCTGCTGGGCAGTCTGATTCCGGCCGGTTTTTTGCTGCTGCTGCACCTGCTCTGCCGGGGCGGTATCGGCCGGGGCGATATCGAGCTGGCCGGCGTGATCGGACTGTACCTGGGCTGGCCGGCCACCCCCCTGGCGCTGCTGCTGGCCTTCACCCTGGGCGGACTGACCGGTCTGTACCTGCTGGCCCGCCGGCAGAAAAAAAGAAAGGACAGGCTGGCTTTCGCCCCTTTCCTTTCCCTGGGAGCATTCCTGGCCGCTATGATCGGCCGGCAAATGGTGAACTGGTATGGGGAAAAGTTCCTGTCACTGCCCCAGCTGTTTGAATGGCTGACCAGATAGGTTAGCCCGGCGGAGCAAATTCCACTTTCACCCGGCTGCCCCGCACCAGCGAGCTGCCGGCCCGCGGTTCCTGTCTTACCGCCAGACCGCTGCCCAACGGCTCCAGCAAAAAGCCCAGTTCCTCCAGCAACACACCGGCCTGGCGCATGGTCAGGCCGCGCAAATCGGGCACTTTGAGCACAGCCGCCTCGCCGGACGGCAGGGCCGCCAGCCGCAGACTGACTGCCGTTCCCGGAGCCACCAGATAACCGGGACCGGGCTGCTGACCTGTCACCAAAGACCCGCCATTCTTTTCCACACGAGCCTGCAGGCCAACCTGCTGCAGCCTTTCCCGGGCCATGGTCAGGCTGTAGCCCACCAGATCGGGTACAGCTATTTTCTCCGGGCCTACCGGCACAGCCGGCTCATCCGGTGCCGGCGGCCCGTAATTTTTGGGCCGGGGCAGTCCGGATTTTTCCGGTACCTGGAGATAGCGCAGAGTGTCCCGGGCCACTTGATGAAAAACCGGCGCGGCGACCTCTCCCCCGTAATACTGCCCCCGGGAAGGTTCGGCCACCATCACCAGCACGGCAATGCGCGGATCATCAGCCGGGACGAAACCGGCAAAGGAAGACACATATTTACCCGGTTCATAGCCCTGCGGGCCGGGAACCTGGGCCGTACCCGTCTTGCCGGCCACCAGATAACCGTCCACATAAGCCTTCTTGCCCGATCCTTCCAGCACCACCCTGGTGAGCAGGCGAGAAAGCTGGCGCGAGGTGTCGCTGGAAATTACCTGGCGCACCACTTCGGGCCGGTACTCCTGGAGCACTTTGCCCTGCTCGTCCAGCACTTTCTGCACCAGCAGCGGTCGCATCAGGTAACCTCCATTGGCCACCGCGCACACCGCCCGCAACAGCTGCAGGGGGGTCACCGCCAGCGACTGCCCAATGGCCATGGTGGCCACATTGAGCTCGCTGGCCGAATTTTCGGGTATCACAATACCATGCTCCTCGGACGCAAAATCCACGCCCAGCGGCATACCAAAACCAAATCCCCGCACATATTTGTAAAACCTTTCCCGGCCCAGCCGCTGACCGGTCTGTACAAAGACCGAGTTGCAGGAATTTTGAATGCCTTCCGCAAAAGTCTCCAGGCCGTGCCCCTTGCGGTCCCAGTTATGAATCCGGCGCTTGCTGACCACGGCATACCCCGGACAATTGAAGGTGGTGTTTTCATTGACCAGGCCTTCCTCCAGTGCCGCTGCCGCAGTAAACATTTTAAAAGTGGAACCGGGCTCGTACGTATAGGTGGTGGCCAGGTTTTTACCCCACACTTCCCCGGGGTATTTCTGCCAGTTGGCGGGGTCGAATGTGGGACGCTCACCCATAGCCAGAATAGCACCGGTTTGGGGTTCCATCACCAGAATAGCCGCCCGCGCCGGCCTGTGTTCGGCCATCACTGTATCCAAAGCCTTTTCTACAAAGTACTGAATGGTCTGGTCCACAGTCAGCACCAGGCTGTGCCCCGGCCGGGGAGCGATATAACGGGTACGGGTCTGGGGCATTTCCCGGCCCTGGGCATCATATTCCACTACCAGATGCCCCACCGTCCCTTTCAGCTCGCTCTCGTAACTGCTCTCCAGACCGCTGAGGCCCTGGTTGTCCAGCCCCACCACGCCCAGCAGGCCGGCCGCCAGGCTCCTTTCCGGATAGTCCCGCCGGCTGCCCGGTACAAATCCCAGGCCGGTCACGGGCAGCTTCTTCAACTTTTCCACCGCCTCCACATCCACCTGGTGCTTGAGCCAGACAAAAGGCTGTTTGCTGTCCAGTTGTTTGCTCAGCTGGGGAAGCGGTATCTGGAGCAGGGCGGCCATCTCCTCCCGCACCCGCCGGTTCTTCTCCCCGGCATCTTCGCCTTTGCCCACCCGCACGGAAAAAATGTCGGCATTGACATAAACCGAGCTGACCGGGACATCGCGGGTGAGTACCCGCATATTGCGGTCAAAGATGGTGCCCCGGCTGGGGCGTAATTCCTCGTCATGCACCCGAATTTGCTCGCCCCGCGCCCGGTACTTCTCTCCCTGCCAGATCTGTACCCAGATCAGGCGCAGCAGCAAAAAAGCAAACAGCAATGCCGCAACGGCAGCTACAGCGGCCAGGCGGGGGGCCGGATTATACTTTTGGGCCACTTTTCCCCACCCCGGTTAGAGCAGCTCTTCCGGCAGGTGGCTGCGGTCGTTAAAGAGGGTCAGGATGGCCTTGTCGGGAGGGTAATACTCCAGAATATTCAGGGCGGCATTATCCTGCCGCAGGCGCCAGTGCTGGTTCAAGTCCATCTGCAGAGCCTCGGCCACCAGGGCGCGCACCGGCCCGCCATGACAGACCACCAGAATGCTGTTGCCCAGATGCCGCTTGACCAGCTGACTGACGATACCGCTCACACGCCCGGCCATGGAGCGCAGGGTTTCCTGGCTGCCGGGCACCGCCGTGTCCAGGGGGCTGTTCCACCACGCCTTCAGTTCGGCGGGATACCCCTCCTGCATTTCGTGAAAGGTTAGCCCTTCCCAGTGTCCAAAATGCAGTTCGCGCAATTCCGGACAGGCCTGCACCGGCAGTGCATGCGGCCGGGCCAGCACTTCTGCCGTCTGCAGCGCCCTTTGCAAATCGCTGGCATAGACTGCAGCAATTTTCTGTTTGCTCAGGCGCAGGCTCAGCGCCCGGGCCTGCTCCATCCCCCGCTCGCTCAAGGCGATATCGGTATGCCCCTGAAAGCGGCGATCCTTATTCCAGACGGTCTCCCCGTGCCGTACCAGATAAACCCGGCAGCCATTATCCATCATATTTCCGCAAGCACCTCCTGCATGGCGCGACAAAGCGCCGCATTTTCCGCCTCGCTGCGCACTGCCACGCGAATATATCGTTCATCCAGGCCGGTAAAATTGGCCGCATTGCGCACCAGCACCCCCCGTCTGGCCAGCGCATCGGTAAAGCGGTCCGCCGTCCATCCCGCCTGCTCCAGCCGCAGCAAGACAAAGTTGGCCGCCGGGGGCCAGATTTTGAGCCCGGGCAGGTCAGACAGCAGGGAAAGCAAATGCCGGCGCAAATGGACCATGGCCCGAAAGCTGTCCTCAATATGCGCCGTATCCCGCAGGGCGGCCAGGGCAGCCACCTGAGCCAGCGCATTGACACTCCAGGGGTCCTTGACCCGCCGCACCTGCTGCATAAGCGCCGGAGCAGCAGCCACTGCCCCCAGGCGCAGACCGGGCAGGGCAAAAAACTTGGTCAGGGAATAAAGCACAATCAGCCGCTCCAGGCGGGGTAAAGCCGGCAACAAGGAACTTTCCCGGGGTGACGGTACAAAATCGATAAAGGCCTCATCCACCACCAGAAAACAGCCCGCCTGTGCGGCCCGGGCAGCCAGCCACTGCAGCCGGTCGGGCGCGAGCAAAACTCCGGTGGGATTGTTGGGGTTGCAGATATACAGCGCATCGTAGTGGTCCAGACGGCCGGCCAGCTGCTCCAGCGCCGGCTCGAAGCCCTGCTCCGGCGCAGTAAGAAAGTGGTCCACCCGGCCACCGGCTACCTCCACGGACCGGGCGTAGAGGCTGAAAGCGGGCGCCACCACCAGAGCCCGGCTGATGCCCAGCGCCCGGGGCAGCAAATAAATCAGTTCGGCCGCTCCGTTGCCGGCCAGCACATACTCGGGCGGCAGTCCCAGATAGGCGGCCAGCTGCCCGGTCAGCTCCCGGCAAAAGGGGTCGGGGTAATGGCTGACCCGCCAGAACTCCTCCTGAATGGCCCGCGCCACCGCCGGGGAAGGGCCCAGCGGGTTGATGCTGGCGCTGAAATCCAGCCACTCCTTTTCCGAACGGCCGTACTTGCCGGCCGCCGCCTTCAGGTCACCGCCGTGCGGATTACGTTCAGTCATGTTATCGCGCTCCTCACATCCACCAGAAGTGCAATCCCGCCAGGCGGTACAGGGGGTACACAGCCAGGAGCAGGGCTACTTCCAGAATTTCATTGGTCGCTCCATATGTATCGCCGGTCAGCCCGCCCAGCTGCCCCTGCCAGCAGCGCCCCAGCCCGTGGGCCAGCAGTGTGGACAAAAGCAGCAGTCCCAGACCGCCGGGTCCGCCAATCACACCGGCCGCCAGCAAAGTGATGATGCCGCCCACCAGCAGTTCCCGGGTTCCGGTATGCTGCTGAAACAACTGCCCCAGTCCCTCCGGCCGGGCGTAGGGAAAGCGGGCAATGACATAAAGCATGCCCCAGCGGCTCAAAACCGGTACCAGCAACAGAATGCGGGGCATGATATACGCGGGCAGGCAAAAAACACTCACCAGTTTGAGCATGAGCAGGCAGACCACGCTCAGGGCCCCAAAGGCTCCCACACGGCTGTCCCGCATGATCTCCAGCTTGCGCTCCGCCGAACGCCCGCTCAGCACACCGTCCATGGTATCCATAAACCCGTCCAGATGCAGCCCGCCGGTCAGCACAATCAGCCCCACCACCAGCAGAGCCGCTGTCACCAGGGGGGGGAAGACCATTGCGCCCAGCCAGAAAATACCCACCAGAAAACTGCCCAGCAACAGACCGGCCAGGGGGAAAAACATGCTCGACCGGCCCAGGGCCAGCGGGTCAAACTCCACATCCCAGACAGGCAATCTGGTCAAATGCTGCAGGGCAAAAACCAGGCTTTTAGGCCAGGACATGCGCGTCCCTCCCCTCCTTCTTCTGCCGGGCGAACTGCTGGCAGGCCCGGACGAAATGCTGCGCCGCTCCCGGATTGGCTGCCCAGTGCAGGTGCAAATAAGAAGCCCAAAGATGATCCGCTGCATAACCACCCGGGCTGACCCCCGGAGCAAAAGCCTGCTGCATTTCCAGGGGCGGCCGGGCCGGCGGTGCATCGTACTCCAGGATGGAGTAATGAAATTCATGCCCCTTGAGCACGGTGCCCGCCGGCCCCAGCAGGGTTGGGCAGACAGTGCGAGCGGTGACATATCCCAAAGCGGCCCGCCTCTTTTGCATGATACAGCGGGCCGGGATTAAACCGGCCATAGGATGCGACTTTCCATCCAAATCCACCAGTTCGCGACACAGGTACATCAAGCCGCCACACTCGGCATACACCGGCAACCCCTGCCGGTACGCTTCCCTTACAGCAGCTATAAATTGCTGGTTGGCTGCCAACCGGGCAGCAAACATTTCCGGAAAACCTCCACCAATATACAGCCCGTCCAGATCGGGCGGCAGGTGGCCGTCCAGAGCCCGGCAGAAAACCAGTTCCGCTCCCAGAGTGGTCAGGTAGTCCAGACCGTCCCAGTAGTAGAAATTAAAGGCCTCATCATAGACCACACCCAGCCGGAAGGTCCGGGGCAGGTTTTCCGGCACACGCCAGATGGCTGGCCCCTCCAGGGGGAGCGGACCGGCCGAGCGGGCGATTTCCCAGAGCACCGCGGCAGACAGCTCACCCGACAGGCGCTCCACCAGTGTATCCACCAGCTGCCTGACCGGCCCCAGCTGTTCAAACACCGGTTTAAGGCCCAGATGCCGTTCGGGCAGGCGCAAATCGGGCCAGGAAGGCAATGCCGCCAGCACGGGCAGGTCGCAGGCTTGCTCAATGGCCTGTTTGACCATGGCCGCATGGCGCGGGCTGCCCACCCGGTTGACCACCACCCCGGCCAGGGGCACCTCCGGATCGAACACCTGCAGGCCCCGCACCAGCGCAGCGGCTGTTTGGGCCAGCGAACGTACATCCAGCACCACCAGCACCGGAGCCCGCAGTATTTTGGCAATGGCCGCCGTGGATCCCGTACCCCGGCTGCCGTGACCGTCAAACAGTCCCATTACACCTTCAATGATGGCGATATCGGCATCCCGGCAGGCCCGGGCAAAGGCTTCCCGGACTCCGTCCGCTCCCAGAAACCATTCATCCAGGTTACAGCCCCGGCGTCCGGTAACCAGATGGTGATAGGCCGGGTCAATATAGTCCGGTCCCACCTTGCAGCCCTGCACTTTGTAGCCCAGACGGGTCAGCCAGGCCATTATCCCCGTGGCCAGGGTGGTTTTGCCCGAACTGCTGTGGGCAGCAGCTATGACCAGACGCGGTATATTCATGTTCATCCCCCCAGCAGATAGCGCAGGCCGCAGCCCAGCACCACACCCGCCGCTGCCGCCAGATACATCAGGTCCACGGCTGCTCTGATCTGATCGGGCTGCAGCGGGCAGAGCGCCTCGCCCAGATACGGGCGGAAAGAAACCCGACCGTGGTAGTGGTTGTTCCCGCCCAGTCGCACCCCCAGCGCTCCGGCCACCGCCGCCTCGGGGTAACCGCTGTTGGGACTGGGATGGCGACGGGCATCGCGCCGCATCGTCCGCCAGGCCAGAGCAGCGCGGCGCCCCGACCACCAGGCCGCCAGCACCAGCAAAAGACCGGTCAGGCGGGCCGGTAGAAAATTGGCCAGATCGTCCAGCCGGGCGGCTGTTCGGCCAAAATACAGATAACGCTCATTTTTGTAGCCCAGCATGGAATCCAGGGTGTTCACCGCTTTATAGGCCATGGCCAGTGGTGCACCGCCCAGCAAGGCGTAAAAAAGGGGCGCAACAAACCCATCGGAAGTGTTCTCGGCCACGGTTTCCACGGTGGCCCGCACAATCTCATCCGGCGGCAGCCCGGCCGTCTGCCGGCCCACAATATAACCTAGCAAGTGCCGCGCTGCCGGCAGATCCCCCCGGCGCAGCGGTTCCAAAACCTGCCGGGCGGCCTGCGCCAGGCAGCGTGCCGCCAGGGTGGTGGAAATAAGCCACACCTCCAGCGCCAGTCCCAGCCAGAAAAACCAGCGATAAGCCAGCAGCAATATCAGCCAGGTCAGGGTATACGCCGCTCCCACCACCAGGATTACCAGCAGTCCCCCGACCAGCTGCTGCACCAGCGGTGGGCGTCCCGGCCTGTACAGCAGCTTCTCCAGAGCGGAGATTAGTTTGCCGATCAGCACCACCGGGTGAGGCAGGCGCGGCGGATCGCCCACCGCAAAATCCAACAGTGCCGCCAGAAAGACCTTCACCGAAAGCAGCATAGCTACACCGTCCGGCGCGGGCCGGACAGGCCGAGCAGGGAATACACCAGCCCCATATCCAGGCTGCCCCGCACCACTTCGGCCAGCGCATCGAAATCCTTTTGCCGCTGCTGGGCCGCCGTCAGCAGCGCCACATCGCTCAGCGGAGCCAGGCCCTTGCGCTGACGCAGGTTGTTGAGCAGCTGGCGGCGGAAGGCGGGCTGATCAAAAATACCGTGTATATAGGTGCCCAGCACCATGCCGTCCGGGCTGATCGCCCCGTCCGGCTGTTCCAGCGCCACACCCAGGGATTGGGTAATGACAAAGGCCGGCCGCACTCCGGCTCCCAGACGGCTGCGCCCCATGTGTATTTCATAGCCGCTGACTGGTAAATTATTACACTGGGCCAGCAGCCCCCGGGTAACCATAGCCACCCCTTGCACACGGGTGGTAACCTTTTCCTTCTCAAATACTGTGATCACATCCAGCAGCCCCAGCCCATCCAGACAGGGAATGCTGGATTCGGTATGTTCTGGATCGTGCAGCTCCCGGCCCAGCATCTGAAAGCCGCCGCAAATGCCCAGCACCGGCGTGCCCTCCCCGGCCAGCCGCGCAATTTGCCCGGCCAGACCGCTGCGTTTCAGGTAGGCCAGGTCCTCAATGGTATTTTTACTGCCGGGCAGGATAATTAAATCCGGCCGGCCCAGTGGAGTGCCCCGCCCGACATAGCGCAGGTGCACATCGGGTTCGGCAGCCAGCGGATCGAAATCGGTGAAATTGGAGATGTGGGGCAGGTGAATCACGGCGATTTCCAGCTCCCGTCCCACAGCTTGCCGGGACCGGGTCAGGGTGGCCTCGGAAACCGTATCCTCCTCCTGAATGGCAAAGCTGTCAAAATAAGGCACCACGCCCACCACGGGCACACCGGTGCGTTTTTCCAGAAATTCCACGGCCGGCTGGAACAGGGACAGATCGCCGCGGAACTTGTTGATGATAATCCCGGCCACCCGCTGCCGGTCGGCCGGCGGCAGCAATTCCAGCGTGCCCACCACCGCCGCCAGTGCGCCTCCCTTGTCAATGTCGGCCGCCAGCAAAACCGGTGCCCCGGCCTGCGCGGCCACCCGCATATTGACAATTTCCGTGGCCTGCAGGTTAACCTCGGCCGGGCTGCCGGCCCCCTCAATGACCACAATATCATATGTATTCTTCAGCCGCTCCAGGGCCTGGCAGATCACATCCCAGGCCTCCCGGGCATAGGAGCGGTGATATTCCCAGGCCGACAGATTGCCCACTGGCTTGCCCAGCACAATCACCTGGGAAGAAGCCTGCCCGGTGGGCTTGAGCAGCACCGGATTCATGTCCACGCTGGGTTCCAGCCCGGCTGCCTCGGCCTGCACCACCTGGGCCCGCCCCATCTCACCACCATCGGCCGTAACGTAAGAATTCAGCGCCATGTTCTGAGACTTGAAAGGCGCCACCCGGTAACCATCCCGGTAAAAAATACGGCAGAGGGCCGCCACCAGCACGCTCTTGCCCACATGAGAGGCGGTCCCCTGCACCATGATTGTCCTGGCTGTCATGTTGCCAATTCCTCCCCGTTATATCTGCGTCACGCCGGGCCATTGCCGCAGGTCTACTGCCAGACCGGCCACCACCAGATAGACGCGGTCGGCCACCGCCGCCAGGCGCTGATTGACCAGACCGGCCAGATCCCGGAAAAGCCGCCCCAGCGGATAAGCCGGCACCACACCCAGTCCCACTTCGCTGGCCACCATGATCACAGCGGCCGGCACTTCCCGGCAGGCCGCGGCCAGCTCAGCCACCTGTTGCTCCACAAAATCCTGCACCTGTTCGGGAGGCTGCCCTGCGCTGTCCCACAGGATATTACCCAGCCAGACGCTTAAACAATCAATCAGCACCACCTGGCTGTCGTAACCCCACCGCCGCACCGCCGCAGCCAGCTCCCGGGTTTCCTCCACCGTCCGCCAGTATTCCGGCCGGCGGGAGCGGTGGCCGGCCACCCGCCGGGCCATTTCCTCATCAGTGACCCGGGCTGTGGCAATATAAGTCACGGTGTCACCGGTGCGGGCCGCCAGCTGCTCGGCAAAAGCACTTTTGCCGCTGCGCGTTCCGCCCAGCACCAGCACGATTTGTTTTTCCGGCATGGTTTAAAGCTCCTTTTCCCCGGCTGGATTCTCCCCGGTCAACCCCAGCGCCCGGCGCACCCGCTGCACCAGTTCGTCAATCAAGTGGGGCAGCGGCTCGGGTTTAATGCCCACCAGTTCCACCGTGCCCCGCCCCAGAGGCAGCAACACCTTGGGCGCCGGGCTGACCGCCAGGGCCGCGGCCATGGCCGGCGTCATCTCGCCCAGCATGGAGTGCGGCACCACAATGCTCACCGTACCGGTGATCAAATCCACCCGGCTGGCATTGAAGATAATGGCCCCCTCACCGGTAGCGCCTTCGTTGGCTCCCGCTTTGAGCATGGCCGCTGTAGCCAGCGCATTGGTGCCCAGAGCCAGAATGTCACATTCTTCCGGCAGCTGACGGCGCAATTTATCGACAATGTGTTTGCCGATACCGCCACCCTGCCCATCCACAACCGCTATCCGCATCCGGCCTCATCCTTTGGCAACAATCTGGTTTTACAATATTTAATTCTAACCAGCAGCTATCCTTACCTGCTACCCGCCCGGATATTTTTTCTTTGCTTTCCCCGGACAACTGCCGGCGAAAAAACCGGGCAAAAGATAAACCGGCCCGTGAAGACCGGCTAATGCCCCAACAAAAAGATTATAGTCTTTTTTGTCAAACCTTCCAATATTTTGAAGATATCCCCAGCCTGTGCATAAACCTGTGGATATTTTTTTATTTTGCGGAATCATGTTGCCCATCCAGCCCCAGACGGGATTTTAATTCCATAATTTGCCTGTTTTTACACAAAAGCCAGCGCGCATAACGATAATTGGTCAGGTGCAGCCTTTTATTCTCTTTCTCCAACCGCGACAGGCAAAAATTTTTTTCCTTCTCCAGTTTTTCCACCAGATTCATGAGCACCCGCCGGGACAGGCGCAGCTGCTCGATCTTTTCTTCCAGCTCCTGAACACGGCGCTTGAAATAAACCAGCTCCTGCTGTTCGCCCACCAGCATCACCCCTGCCCTGTAGATTGCCAGCTTTATCTAAAATATATGCCGGGGGGACAGGGATTAGAATTTTCCATGAACTCAGGATCTGAAATCATAACAGCTGCTGATCCGCTGCACGGCCTCCTGCAGAACGGTATCATCCTGCACCATGGCAATGCGCACATAACCCTGACCGCAGTTCCCGAAGGCCGTGCCGGGAATCACAATCACACCGGTCCTTTCCAGCAGCTCCAGGGCAAACTGGCGGCTGTCGCTGTAACCCGGCGGCAGGGGGGCCCAGATAAACATAGAAGCCTGCGGTTTGGGCATCTGCCAGCCGATTGCGGCCAGCCCGTCCACCAGAATATCCCGCCGCCGCTGGTAGGTGCGGGCATTTTCCTGCACACATTCCTGCGGCCCGGTCAGAGCGGCGATGCCCGCTTCCTGCACCACCTGGAAAACTCCGTAATCAATGTTGGATTTCAGCCGGGCCAGCACCTCGATTACCGCAGGGTTGCCCACAGCAAACCCGATCCGGCAACCGGCCATATTGTAGGTCTTGGACAGGGAATAAAACTCAATCCCCACCTCTCTGGCCCCCGGCACCTGGAGAAAGCTCACCGGCCGAAAGCCGTCGTAGGCCAGTTCGCAATAGGCCAGATCATGGCAAACCAGCACATCGTACTCTCGGGCGAATTCCACCACCCGGCTGAAAAAGCCCAGATCGGCCACTGCTGCCACCGGGTTGTTGGGATAATTAATCCAGAGCAGCCTGGCCCGGCGGGCCACCTCGGGCGGAATGGCCTCCAGATCCGGCAAAAATTTATTTTCCGCCCGCAGGGGCAGCGGATAGATCTCCCCGCCGGCCAGGCCAATACCGCAAGCATAAATGGGGTAACCGGGATCGGGAACCAGCGCGATGTCCCCGGGATCGATATAGGCCAGGGCAATATGCGCCAGGCCATCCTGTGAGCCCATGAGCACCAGCACCTCCCGGTCCGGATCCAGTTCCACGCCAAAACGCCGGCGATACCAGCCGGCCACCGCCCGGTAAAGCCGCGGCATACCTTCCAGAGGATAGCGGTAGTTTTGCGGATTGTCCAGCGCCCGGTGCATAGCCTCCACTATATGCGGAGCGGGCGGGCGATCCGGTGTACCCACTCCCAAATTGATTACTTGCAGCCCCCGGGCCTCCACCTGACGTTTAAGCACTTCCATTTCGTTAAATACAGCCGCACATAAAGAAGCCACTCTGCTGGCTGGTTGCATACTCCACACCCCTCTCCACAATAGCTACGGTTTATTTCCATCCTGATCGCTGGCATCAAAAACCTGGCCTTACAGCTCTGCCGCCAGCTGCTCCATGGTGCGCAGCACCTGCATGTCCACCCCGGCCGACCCCAGTGCATTGTTTTCCCGGTGCAGGGCGCCGTGGTAATCCGAACCGCCGGTGGCCAGCAGGTTGTACCGGCGGCAATAAGCCAGATAGCGCTGCACATCACCGGCATCGTGCGCCGGGTAGTACACCTCCAGGCCCAGCAAACCTTCCTGCACCAGCTCGGGAATCAGCTCATCCAGGCCGGCCAGCACCGGGTGGGCCATCACGGGCACACCGCCGGCGCGGCGCAGCAGCCGCACACCCTCCCCGGGGGTATATTTAAAACGCGGCACATAGGCTGGCCGGCCCTGGGCCAGCCATTTCTCAAAGGCTTCTTCCACCGAGTTTACTGCTCCCAGCTCCAGCAGGGCCCGGGCCAGATGGGGTCGCCCCACCGCTCCACCGCCGGCAATTTCCAACACCCGATCCATGGTCACGGAAAAACCCAGCTCATTAAGTCTGCGGGCCATCTTGCGCACCCGGATCAGCCGGCGCTGTTGAAAATCGGCCAGCTGTTCCAGAAAATACGGCTGCCGGTAGTCAATAAAATAGCCCAGCAGATGCACTTCCCGGCCGGATATTTCGGTCCCCAGCTCAATGCCTGGAACCACCTGAATACCGTAATCCCGGGCCGCCCTGAGGGCGGGCTCGATGCCCTCCACAGTATCATGGTCAGTAATGGCCACGGCGCCCAGTCCCAGCTGCGCCGCCCGGGCCACCACTTGCTGCGGAGTATCGGTACCATCGGAGGCTGTTGTGTGCACATGCAAGTCGGCCTGCAAAGTCTCACTCCTCAAATCCAGCCTGGAAGGAATTTCGACGAAAAGGGGGTTTCTTCCTTTGAGCAGGGATTATTTTTTGCGCCTGACCACTGAAACGCCACCGCCCTGTACCGGACAGGTTTTTACTGCTCTGGGATTACCGGGTCACCTGTGCTATAATCTTAATGTATATTTTTGCCACCATTATGGCAGGATTTATGGTGTAGACCGGAGTATTTCCCCAATTCAAGCACTGCACCCGCACAGGGTAGCATATACAGAGGAGGGATGCTGATATGCAGGTTAATCCGACCATATTTCGCGAATACGATATCCGCGGTGTGGCCGACCGGGATCTGCAAGATGAAACAGTACGGCAACTGGGACGCGCTTTTGGCAGCAAGGTGCGCCGGCTGGGCGACTTGAAAGTGGTGGTGGGAGCCGACAACCGGCAGAGTTCACCCCGCCTGAAAAAAGCCCTGCTGGAAGGGCTCACCGCCACTGGCTGCCAGGTGCTGGACATCGGCACCGTGGTCACGCCCATTCTATACTTTGCCCGCGTGCATTACCAGATCGAGCCGGCCGTTATGATCACAGGCAGCCATAACCCGGCCGAGGACAACGGCTTCAAAATAGCCCTGGGGCCGGGTACCATCCACGGTGCGGAAATTCAAGAGTTGCGCCAGATTATAGAGAAAGAGGATTTTGTTATTGGTCAGGGGAGCGTCGAACAGGCCGACCCGGTACCCGCCTATCTGGCCATGCTGCAGGACAAAATTAAACTGGGCCCGCGCCGGCTAAAAGTAGTGGTGGACTGCGGCAGCGGTACGGCTTCTTACTTTGCCGTGCCTATTTTCCGGAGCTGGGGCTGCGAGGTCATTCCTCTCTACTGCGATCCCGATCCCACTTTCCCCTACCATCACCCCGACCCGGTGAAGCGTAAAAACCTCCAGGATCTGATCCGGACTGTACAAAGCGCAGGTGCTGATGTCGGGATAGCCTTTGACGGCGACGCCGACCGTATTGGAGTGGTGGACGACCGGGGCGAGGTCATCTGGGGCGATCAATACATGGCCCTGCTCTGGCCGGAAATTGTGCAAAAGTACCCCGGAGCTCCGGCTATTATTGAAGTGAAATGTTCCCAGGCCCTGGTGGATGAAGTCACCCGCCTGGGAGCCAAACCGGTCTTTTACAAAACCGGCCATTCGCTGATCAAAGCCAAGATGCGCGAGCTGGATGCCCCCTTCACGGGGGAAATGTCCGGACACATGTTTTTTGCGGATGAGTATTTTGGATATGACGATGCTTTTTACGCCGCCGGCAGACTGCTGCGCCTGCTGTCCAACCAGGACCAGCCCCTTTCGGCACTGGCTGCCCGCCTGCCCAAGTACTATGCCACGGCGGAAACCCGCCTGCCCTGTGCCGACGAAGTAAAGTTTGAGGTGGTCCGCCGCCTGCAGGAACATTTCCGCCGCCAGTACCAGGTAATTGATGTGGACGGCGTCCGGGTGCAGTTTGGAGACGGCTGGGGCCTGGTGCGGGCCTCCAACACCCAGCCCGTCCTGGTGGCCCGCTGTGAAGCCAGAACGCCCGAGCGGTTACAGGAGATCACCGCTCTGATGAAGCAAGCCCTGATCGCTCAGCCGGAAATTGCCGATTTTGAGTGGGAGTATTAGGAGAAAACCATGCTGGCCATCATCCAATCCTACACCCTGCTGGGGCTGGAGGGACAACCGGTTCAGGTGGAGGTGGACATCCACAACGGTCTGCCGGCTTTCGACCTGGTGGGTCTGCTGGATACGGCCGCCCGGGAGGCCCGCGACCGGGTGCGCTCGGCCATCAAAAACAGCGGGGCCGACTTCCCCCTCCAGCGCATCACGGTCAACCTGGCTCCGGCCGACCTGCGCAAAGAAGGCGCCCAGTTTGATCTGGCCATAGCCGCGGGCATCCTGGGTGCCACCGGCCAGGTACCACCGCAGGCTCTGCACGGGACCGTGCTCTGGGGAGAAATGTCCCTGAGCGGCGAACTGCGTCCCGGGCAGGGCGTGCTGCCCCTGGTGCACAGTGCCTGCCGGGCAGGCCTGCGCCACTTCGTCCTGCCGGCCGCCAATGCTGCTGAGGCGGCTCTGGTGGATGGTGCCGTAATCTACCCTGCTCAATCACTTGGTCAGCTAATTGCCTTCTGGCGCGGCGAGACCGATATTCAGCCTGTTACCCGCGCTACTGCCCCCCTCCGACCACCGGATCACCCGCCGGCCTGTGATTTAAGCGACGTGCGCGGCCAGCTGGCCGCCCGCCGGGCCCTGGAAATTGCCGCCGCCGGAGGGCACAACCTGCTGCTGGTGGGCAGCCCGGGCAGCGGCAAAACCATGCTGGCCCGCTGCCTGCCGGGCATTCTGCCCGCCCCCACCACCGAGGAAGCCCTGGAAATAAGCAAAATTCACAGTCTAGCCGGCCTGCTGCCTCCCGACCGTCCGCTGCTCACGACCAGGCCGTTTCGGGCTCCTCATCACACCGCCTCGGCCGCCTCGATTATCGGAGGGGGTCGCATACCGGCCCCGGGCGAAATCAGTCTGGCCCACCTGGGAGTGCTGTTTCTGGATGAAATGCCCGAATTCAGCCGCCCGGTGCTGGAAGCGCTGCGCCAACCTCTGGAGGACGGCCGGGTTACGGTAGCCCGCACCAGCGCCACCATCACCTACCCGGCCCGCTTTATGCTGGTGGGGGCCTGCAACCCCTGCCCCTGCGGCTATGCCGGCGATCCGGTAAAAGAGTGCCGCTGCACGCCCACCCAGATCCGGCGCTATCTGGCCCGCATCTCGGGACCGCTCTGGGACAGGCTGGACCTAATCTGCCAGGTACCCCGCGTTCCCTATGAGGATTTGCACAGCGCACAGCCAGCCGAACCGTCCGCAGCGGTGCGCCAGCGGGTGGAAGCAGCGCGGGCCAGACAGAGGGAACGACTTGCGCCCTACGGTATTGGCTGTAATGCTCAGCTCGGCGGCCGGCTGCTGCGGCAAATAGTGGAACTGACACCGGAATGCCGCCGCCTGTTGCGCGATGCCTACCGCAAACTGGCCTTGAGCGCGCGCAGCCACGACCGCATCTTAAAGACCGCCCGCACCATTGCCGATCTGGAAGGCAGCCCGCAGGTACAGCCGGCCCATCTGGCCGAAGCGCTCGGTTATCGCCTGCCGATCCGTGAAGAATAAGTAAAAGCCACCCCGGCCGGGTGGCTCTTCAACTCTATTTTAAAAACTGCAGCAGTGTGGTTTGCAAAATTTGCGCGCCGGTAGCCAGGGAAGCCTGGTAAGCCAGCTGTTTCTGGGAGAAGATGACGGATGCTTTGGCAATATCTTCGTCCTCAATATTTTGCTCGGTTATATTCAGTCGGTAGTTTAAATCCTGCAGAGTGGTACTCACCGACTCAAAGTGCTTCTCCCGCGCCCCCAGCTTCACCTGATAGGCCAGCAGGTTGTCGTGAGCGCTCAAGCTGCCCATATCGGAAGAAAAGATATTTTTCAGGCCTTTCTGAATACCGTCTTTGTCATTGATCTGCAGGGCATTTTTCAGCCGGATCAGCTCGGGCAAAAGACCTCCGTTTTGCTCCTGCAGCAGGTACCTGCGGGCCACCGGATCGTAGGTAGCCACGCCAAACACTCCGCTGCTGCCGTCAGCAGTGAAAATATGAAAAGCTGTATTGCGGACAAATTCGATATTGTTGCCGGTAAATTTCAGCCGGGTGCCATCGCTAGCAATTTCCACCTGAACCGGATCAATTTTGCCGGCCTGCCCTGCCGCCTGGTTGTATTGGTTAATTGCTTCGGTTATATCGCTCTGCACTTTGGTCCGCAGTTCCTCCAGGGAAACACCGGCGGCGGGGTTGGTTTTCACATACTCGATAGTGTTTTTTAATGTGACATCCAGGTAGCCGTTGCCATGCTTGATCACCAGACGGTCATTGACCAGTTGCCCGCTTTTTTCCAGTAGCAGGGCCTGCAGGTTGCTGGCACCCTGGTCCGTTAGTTTGGACAAGCCGTCCAGTGGATCCTTTTGCGCCAGCGCCGTCAACTGCACGGGCGGCACGCCGATTTCATAGCTGGAAGCCGGCAGTATTTCCCGCTGCACCATTTCCAGATTACCCAGGTAATAAACGCTGTCCCCCACCCGCTCAAAGGGCTTGACTCCGTTCAAAGTGCCAGCAAAGACATACTTGCCGCCCACGGTGGCATTGGCCAGGTCCACAATGTTATCCACCAGGCGATCCACCTGGGCGGCTATGGCCACCCGGTCGCTAGCCGTATATGTATCGCTGGCCGCCTGCACGGTGAGCTCCCGCACCGTGTTCAAGGTTGCACTGACACTGCTCAGGGTGACATCGGCGTGTTCCAGAAAACTCATCCCGTCATTGATGTTCACCATATACTGTTCGTTGTCCTGGATCACCGCTTTGGTGACCATGAGCAGGCTGATCTGAGACGTATCGTCGCTGGGCTTTAAAACGCGCTTGCCGGTAGAAATACCGTTCTGGCTACGGGCCAGGGCTTCCAGATTGCGCTGAATGTTACTGGTCAAGATCTGCCCCATCATCCGGTTGGTCACCCGCACCAGAAATCACCTCACCCTCACTAGAGCTTGTTGACCAAAACTTCCAGCATTTCATCCAGTTCCTGCATCATTTTGGCCGAGGCCTGAAAGCCGTACTGGAACTGGATTACTTTGGAAAGCTCCTCATCTATGGAAACGCCGGCCATGGACTCCACCAGCTTGCTGATCTGCTGCCCGATGGATTCCTGGCTGGTCAATCTCTGCTCGGATACATCCACCGCCGCCCCCACACTGGTGAGCATCTGACCGTAAAAGCTGACCACATTGGCCCCACCCAGGCTGTCCAGAGCTTCATTGCGCAGCTGCACCACCCGGATGGCCTTTTCGCCGTCAATGCTTTCGGCGCTGGCCACCACCTTCATATCCCGGGCCCCGCTCCCGCTGAAAAAGGTAAAAGATTTGTCCAGCGTGCTCAGCCGGGCGTTCACCCCGTCAATGAGAGCTCGGGCCAGCCGGTCCAGGCTGTCCAGCGTAGCCCTGATATGCCGGCGGGCCACCTCCAGGCCGGTAAAACCGCCCAAAAGGTCGCTGTCGGTGGCCACATTCCGGGCCGCCTCGCTCAAGTCCACCTGACCGCTTTCCCCCACCGTCAGGAGCAGTCTCTCCACAGTCTGGCCGCCCTGACCGGTCTGCCGGTCCAGAGATACGCTGACCCTGCTCACAGTGGGATGGGCCGCCGGATCACTGTACACGAGCAGATCCTGCTTGTAAAATTTGATATTGATTAATCCGGTAACATTACCCCGGCTGTCCAGAACATTTTCCACCCGCACGGCCCCGAAAGCCGCCAGCTGCCGGAGCAGGGCATCCCGCCGGTCGTACAGGTCATTGGGCTGATTGCCCATCTCCACCACGCTTTTGATGGTTTTGTTCAAGGCTACAATCTGCTCCACCAAACGGTTCACCTGATCGGCCGCGTCCACCAGCGCACCCTTGGTCAGAGACACGGCCGTTTGCTCGGCCCCCGCCTGTTCATTCTGGCCCTCTGTCGTCCCGGTCTGCCCACCGGCTGGCGCAGCAAGCGGAGATACCCCCAGAAGGTTTTGATAGATGTCACTGATGTGAATGTACATTTCATTGAAGTGCACAGCCATTTCCTCGGCTGTTTCCCAGACGGCCGCTTTGATACCCGGATCCTGCGGGGTATTGTTGAGCGACTGCCAGTTGTTGAAAAAACGCACCATCAGTTCCTGCAAACCCGAGGCAGCCGGTTCCGGAAAGACGGCTTCCAGGCGCGTGGCATAGTCGTTCTGCTTTTCCCAAAAACCCTGCGCCGCTTCGGAAGCCCGCATTTGTTCCTCCATGTACTCATCCCGCATGCGCCGGATCTGGCTGGCCTCCACACCGGTACCCACCTGCCCGTAGGTCATGCGGGCCTGAGGAATGAAACCGGCATAGGGGGTGGTGGGGGTAACCACCGCCTCCTGACGGGTGTAGCCCTCGGTTTGGGCGTTGGCGATATTGTGGTTGGCCACATCCATGGCCAGGCGATGCAGCTGGATGGAACGGCGGGCGGTTTCAATACCCATAAAGGTACCGCGCATAGCTCATTTCACTCCCTCGGACCTATACCTGTCGTTCAATAATGCCGCCCCCCACCGGCCTGGTCTGGCCGGCGGGATCATAGGTAAACCTGCCGCTGGTGTATATGGTGAGCATCTGACCGGTAATTCGGGACAATTGACCGGCCAGATAGCCATTGAGCCGTGTCTGCAGCACCAGATCCTCCACCATTTGCCGCAGATCATCCACCAGGCTGTGCAGCCCGGTCGCTTCCGCAGCAGTCGATACCGCCAGCAACTGGCTGATCGCTGAAGAGGCCGGCAGACCCAATTGCCCGGCCAGGGATGCAGCAACATCCTCCCGCTTTCTGTCCAGCACGGCCAGACGTCCGGCCAGTTCCCCTATTTGCCTGTTTAAAGCAATTAAAGCGGGCAAATCGCTTGCCCGCAGTGCCACGGTCTGCTCCCGGGTTTTGTCCAGCAAGCAGGAAAGCAGGTCCTTTTGCTGCCGGAGCATGCTCTCTAAATCCTGCCATAATTGCATGACCTTTCCTCCCCGCTGCCGGCCGGTCAATCCAGCAACTCTTCCTTGAGTCCGCCGGCAATGGCCCGGCAATCAATCCGGTATGTTCCCGATGCAATTTGTTCGCGCAACCTGTCCACCAGTTCCTGCCGCACAGCGGGGACCTCTTGCAGGGCCGCCCGGAAAGTGGCCAGCGCTCTGCCCCGGGTGGATATATCCGCCCGGTCGGCCTGTTCCCCCGCTACCGGAGAATTGTAGTCGCTCGCACCGGCTCCTCTGGTCCGGCTGTTATACAGGCGAAGCAGTTCCGCCATCCCGTTGTAAGGGGTAATTTTCACGGCCATCTCCCCTTTACCCGCACACTGCAAAGCAATATCAAAAACACTATCCGGTTCTATATCTCTTATCGACTTTTTCAGGCGCCAACTTGAGAGAGCGGATCAAATATTTTTCACAATTTCCGCAGCAATTTCCGGCAGCGGCAGCACCCGGGCCGCCGCGCCCAGCTCCACGGCCGCTCTGGGCATACCATAGACCACACAGGTGCTCTCATGCTCGGCAATAGTTAAACCTCCCCGGCGGTAAATAGCCTGCATACCCCGGGCCCCATCCCGGCCCATGCCGGTGAGCAGCACCCCCATGCACTGATTGCCCAGCACATCGGCTGCGGAAAGCATGGTCACATCCACCGACGGGCGAAAACCACCCGGCGGTACCGGCCCCCTCCCGGGATCCAGGACTATCCGGACATCCCCCGGACGGCCGCGAAAAGTCAGGTCATAGCCTGCCGGCGCCACCAGCACCTCACCCGGACGCAGCAATTCATCCGGCCCGGCATGGCGCACTTTAATGGCCGACTTGCGATCCAGGTGCTCGGCCATGGGCGCGGAGAATCCCACCGGCAGGTGCTGCACCACCACCACCGCTGCCCCTAAATCGGCCGGCAGGCGGGGGATAATCTGCTGCAGGGCGGCCGGACCGCCAGTGGAAGACCCGATCACCACCAGCTGAAACCGGCCGGGCTGGGGGGAGGGAACGGCCGGCGGCCCGGCCTCCCCGGTGGCAGCAGTGCGGGCAGCAGCTGTCATACTGGCACCGGCCGGGACGCCGGCCGGCCAGCGTCTCCCCAAACTGCCGGCAGTACCGGGGAGGCCACCGGTTGGTGCCGGCACCGGCTGGCCATACTGCAGCGGACGCCTGCCGGCCGGCGACCATTCCGGGCGGCTGACCGGCCGGCGCAATACCGCCTGCGCTGCCGCCCGCACTTTAAAGCGCAGGTCATGGACCATGGGCATCATATCTTCCCGGCGGGCCGGCTTGGCTACAAAATCCACCGCCCCCAGGGAAAGCGCCTGGATGGTGGCCTGGGCCCCTTCCGTAGTGTGGGCACTGAGCATCACCACCGGAACCGGATGCTGGCGCATCAGCCGTTCCAGCGTGGCCAGCCCGTCCAGTACCGGCATCTCCACATCCAGCGTGACCACATCGGGGCGCAAGCGCAGCGTTTTTTCCAGCGCTTCCTGACCGTTGGCCGCAATATCCAGCACCTTGATGGGCGGCTGCTGCGCATCCTCTTCCAGAAAGCGGGCAATCAGCCGGCGCATCAAGGCCGAATCATCCACCACCAGCACATTAATTGGCGGCATATACGCTCTCCTCTACACCTATTTCCTTCACCAGGCCGCGGGCATCAACAATCAGGGCCACCCGGCCGTCACCCAGAATGGTAGCACCGGAAAGGCCGGCGATCTGCCCCAGATAGCTGCCCAGAGATTTGATCACGATTTCCTGTTCTCCAATCAACCGGTCCACAATAATCCCCACGCGCCGGTCGGCCGAACCCAGCACCACCACGAAAATCCGCCCTTCCGGCGGCCGGTTTTCCAGACGGAAAATGTCCGCCAGATGCACCAGCGGCAGAACCTGCCCCCGCACCACAATAACCTTGCTGTGCCGCACATACTTGATTTCTTCCGGCCGGATGGCCAGGGTTTCCTGCACATTGCTCAGCGGGAAAGCATAAACCTGCTCGCCCATCCCCACCATCAGGGCGCGGATGATGGCCAGAGTGAGAGGCAGCTTGATGAAAAACGTGGTACCCTGGCCGGGAGTAGTGGTAAACTCCACCGTCCCGTTGATCTGCTCGATCTGGTTGCGCACTATGTCCATACCCACACCGCGCCCGGAAACATCGCTGACCACGGCGGCTGTGGAAAAACCGGGTTGAAAGATCAGCTCCAGTGCCTCCCGCTCCCCCATCCGGGCTGCAGCATCGGGCGAAAGCATGCCCTTGCGCACGGCGCTTTCCTTAATCTTTTGCGCATCCAGCCCGCGCCCGTCATCCGAGAGAGTAATCACAATATGGCTTTCCACATAGGATGCTTTCAGCAGCACCCGACCGGCCCGCGGCTTGCCCAGCCGCACCCTTTCTTCGGGCGGTTCGATGCCATGATCAATGGCGTTGCGCAGCAGGTGAATGAGCGGGTCACCGATCACTTCAATGACATTGCGATCCAGTTCGGTTTCCTTGCCCTCAACAACAAAGTCAATTTCTTTGTTCATTTTCTGGGCAATATCCCGCACCATGCGCGGCAGGCGGTTAAAAACAGTGGCTACCGGCAGCATGCGCGCTTTCATGATTTCATCCTGCAAGTCGGTGGTCACCTGCCCCAGGTGATTGGATATTTCCACAATATCCTCCACCAGATCATCCGAACCGAACCGGCCTTCAAACACTTCCACAAACCGATCCAGCCGGGTGCGATCAATCACCAATTCCCCCACCAGATTCATCAGGGTATCCAGTTTCTGCACATCCACCCGCACTGTTTTGATGGTCGTGGGAGCAGCACTTTTTTCCGGAATGGCAACCGCCCTGGGCGCACTATCTGTATGGTTAACTACATCCTGTTGCTGGTCTCTGCTTACCCCCAACTCTCTATCAGTTGCTTCTTCTTTTTCATCTTCCATCAAGATAGGCAAAACCTGCACACTGCTCACTTCCGCAATGGACATGAGCAGATTGGACAGGCTGTCGGCATCCTCCTTACTGAGCAGAACCACGGAAAAACCGGTGTCATAGCGGCCCTCCTGCAGGTCCTCGGCCGGGGGCAGGCTCTTGATAATCTCGCCGTTTTGCTGCAGCGTCTCAAAAACCAGGAAAGCCCGGACATTTTTCATCTGGCAGGCTGGATCAATGCCCACGTTAATCCAGTAAGCCTGGTAGCCTCGCAGCTCGGCTTCCTGCGCCACGGCCCGGGTTGCCTCATCCAACTCCCCTATGCCGTCCGGAGCAGTCGCTGCCGGCTGGTCTCCCGTCAGCCGGACCGCTGCTGCCGCTCCTCCCTTACCTTTGTCCTGGACATCCGCAGCTGCGGGCACAGCCTCCTGGCAGACCTGCTGGCAGTGCCGCAGCTGGTCAATGACCTGGGTGATATCCACTTCGCCGCCCTCACCGGTGATTTCGTCCTTGAGCGCTTTCAAGGTGTCCAGAGATACGAACAGCACATCCACCAGCGGCGTAGTCACCTGCATTTTACCCTGCCGCAACATATCGAACAAATTCTCAATTTCATGGGTCAGCCGCATCATTTTATCATAACCCATGACGCCGGAAGAGCCCTTGATGGTGTGGGCAGCCCGGAAGATCTCCTGAATAACTTCCGGGCTCCCTCCTTCCTGTTCCAGCCGCAACACATTGTCATTTATTGACTGGATCTTTTCTTCCAGTTCCTCCATAAAAACCATCATTTCCACATCACTGAACATTGCTTATCCCTCCCCTACTGACAGCTTCAGTCCAGCCATTGCTCCGGAATGGCCTTTTAGTTGACCAGTTCCTGCAACTTTTGTCTCTCGCCAACCTGCAGCACCCGGTTCATATCCAGCAGAATAACCATCCGGTTTTCTAGCAGAGCGATACCCCGGATGCATTCCACCCCGCCCAGCAGCCCGGCGGAAGGCGGCGGCTGAATCTGCTGTTCGTTAACCCGCAGCACTTCACTTACCCCGTCTACCAGCAGACCCACTTTCACCCCATCCGATTCCACAATCACCACGCGGTGCGTATCAGTGTCCCGGGCGGAAGGCAAACCAAACCGCCGCGCCAGATCCATCACCGGAATCACCGTGCCGCGCAGATTGATCACGCCTTCGATAAAATCCGGGGTACCGGGCAAAGCCGTCACACCGGCAGGACGAATGATCTCCAGCACCTGATTGATGCCAATCCCATACAGTTGCTCGCCAAGCCAGAATACCACCAGTTGCTCTTCCATATGTCTGACCACCTTCCCCGCTCAATTATTCTTCTTCCCTGGCCGTTTTGGACTGCTGCTGCAGATCCGGTTTCAGGAAAGCGGACAGCCTTTCCCGAATCAACATGGGGTTGTGCCCGGCCTGCAGCGAAGTTATACCCTCGATAACGATTTGTTTAAGAATGATCTCCTTTTTGCTCATGTTCTTCAGCTTGGTCGCCAGCGGCAGCCAGAGAATATTGGCGCTGCCCACACCGTATAGAGTGGCCATGAACGCCACTGCAATGGCCGGCCCCAGCGAACTGGGATCGCTCATGTTGCCCAGCACGTGCACCAGGCCCATTACCGTACCGATAATGCCCATAGTGGGAGCATAACCGCCGGCCGCCTCAAAGATCAGCGCTCCCAGATGATGCCTTTCTTCTGTAGCATAAAGTTCGGACTCCATGATGTTTTGCACCAGCTCCGGATCCGTGCCGTCCACCACCAGCTGCAGGCTCTTGCGCAGGAAGGGATCATCCAGTTCACCCAGCCTGTTTTCCAGATAAAGCAACCCTTCCCGCCGGGCCTCGTCAGCCAGGCGCACAATTATTTCAATCACATCCGTGGGATTTTGCTGGCGGGGAAACATAGCAATGCGAAAGATTGCCGGAATGCTTTTCAGTTCCTCCATAGTAAAGCCCACAACAGTGGCGCCCAGCGTACCGCCAAAAACAATCAGGGCGGCCGAAGGCTTGAACAGGGCGGCCAGGTGCCCGCCTTCCATCAAAAAACCGCCCGCCAGAGAAAAAAGCGCCAGAAAAAAACCGCCTACCAGTGCTAGATCCATACTCGCAACCACCCCCTACATTATATGCATTATTATTGGCTACTGGAAGATCCTGTGTCTAAAGACCTGGATTGACCATTTTCAGACAGGCTTTTCAGCTTGTATCCCGGTTCGCTCTCACTGAACTTGCTGCTCAGGATAACAATATCCACCCGCCGGTTTTGCTGTCGATTGGCATCCGAGGTGTTGGGCAGCACGGGACGGTACTCGCCAAAGGCCAGTGCCGACAGCCGCTGCGGACTAATCCCGTAAACCTCGCTCAGCTCGCGCAGCACATTGGTAGCCCGGGCAGCGGATAATTCCCAGTTGGAAGGAAAGCGGGCCGTATGTATGGGCAGGTTGTCAGTATGCCCCTCCACCCGCAGGTAGTTGGGGGTTTGCTGGAGAATGGGCGCCACCTGTTTTAACAGCGTCCGGGCCGCCGGGGTCAGCTCCGCCTCACCCAGGCGAAACAGCACCTGCTCCTGAAAAGAAAGCACCACTCCCCGCTCTTCCTGGCTAACGTGAATTTTGGCGCTCAGACCGGCCTGCTGCACCATTTTTTCCAGCTGCTGTTTCACTTCATGTAGTTTGGCCTGATCGCCCACCATTTGGTCCCGGGGGGTTCTACCCGCCAGGCCCTGCACTATTGAAGGACCGGGAGCATCCAGCATCATCCCACCAGCTCCCATGGCCTTATTCAGGGAAGCCGACAGGTATTGAAACTTCTTTACATCAATCTGGCTGAGAGTAAACAGCACAATAAACAGGACCAGCAGCAGCGTGATCATGTCCGCATAGGTAATCAACCAGCGCTCGTGGTTTCCTGCACTTTCCGCCTGTTTTTTCCTTCTGCTCAAACCGCTTTCCGGCCCCCTCGCGGATCAATTTGTCGAAAAGTGTTTTATTAGAAACTTCGTTGATTAATATTCGCCCTACTCTTTTTTCTTCCTTCCATTACTGTGAAGAAAAACCTGATTTTGCAACAAAGTGCTTCATGATATTCCAAAAAAAATCCCCCGGCGCAATGCCGGGGCCAATTAATATTTTACCTGGATCCGTGATACCATCTCACCAATAACCATTTTCAGGCATAATCTGGGT
>NZ_JBRAJI010000035.1:0-31639 GCF_052744395.1 Desulfurispora sp.
AACCGATAAATGTTCTGATTAATCTGCCTGTTTACCTTCTGCCAGCAAGGTGCGGCCAACTTTTGCTCTAGCACTGGTGGTCAACTTTTGTGTTGACAAAAGCAGCCGAGGCGCTGGAGAGGATGATTAAGTGTTCAACCTCCAGTTCCCGGCAGAGCTCCAGGATATTCAGTGTGCCATTGACATTAATATCAAACATTAACTGTTCGTTGGGCATGGGGTTAACAATAAATGCCAGATGAACTACGGTGTGGGGTTGCAGGTAGGCCAGCCGGTCTTTCAGCCGGCGGTCGCGAAAATCGGCCTGGATAAAAACCGGATCGGTTGCTGCGGCTGGCTGGAGCGGCTGAACATCCAGGGCAATTATTTTCTCAAAGGTGGCATTTTCCGCAAGGGCATTTACCAGCCGCCGGCCAATATAGCCGGCGGCACCGGTAACCAGACATACCGTCATGGATATTTCCCTCCGCCAATCAAGGTTTTGCCCGGGTCGCGGGGAGCGACCCGGCTCTGATTATAGCAATCGAAGGGCTTTATTAATGGTGCAGCGGCGGGCGGTTTTAGGAGTATTCCTTCAGCAATGCTTCTGCTCCGGCCAGGGCCAGCACATCATTGCAGCCGTCCTCAATCAGAGCAGCCCGGCTGTCCCGGAATAGCTTTTCGATCAGGTATTCTTTGCTCAGGCCGTAACCGCCAAAAAGCTGCAGGGCGGTGCTGCAGACCTGGAAAGCAGCCCTGGTGCAATATATCTTGGAAGCTATGGAGTAGTGATGCACGGGCGGGTTGTTGCTCAGGTTGTAAACCAGGGCGTGGCGCGAATAGGCCCGGGCTGTTTCCACCTGGATGAACATTTCAAAAAGCTTTTGCTGTACCAGCTGGTGTTCGCACAGCAGCCGGCCTCCCTGACGGCGCTGGCGGCTGTACTGCAGGGCTTCTTCAAAGGCCGCCCGGGCCACGCCGGTGAAAACCGCTCCCATGGCGGCGTTAGCCAGGGCCAGCACTTGTTCCAGCACGGCTTCGTAAGTATCGGTCTGTACCAGCATGTAACGGTCGGGAATGAAAACCTGGTCAAAGAAAATTTCTCCCTGGGGCAATTCCCGTTGCCCCATTTTGTTCAGGGGTTGGCCTTTGGATACTCCAGGCAGATGCAGAGGGACAATAGCTACGCCGCCCCCGGCCATGCCCCTGCTCCGGTCAATTTGGACAAAGAGCAAGGCGTGGGTGGCCACCGCCCCGTTGGACACCCAGGCCGATTTCTGGCCGTTCAATACCCAGCCGCCGGTGGTGCGGCTGGCCGTGACCTGCGCTTTGATGGAGGGGTCGTGGAAATAAGGTGTACCGGCTACCAGCTGGTCGGAACCGTGGTCGGGTTCGGTGATGGCCCAGCAGCCCACCATGCTGCAGTTTGTGCTGGAGATGAACGGTTCCACCAGTTCTTGGATTAGTTCATCATCTCCCATCAGGCAGGCCATCATAAAGGGGAAGCAATCTACACCTATGGCCACGGTCAGCCCGGCACTACCCCAGCCCAGTTCTTCAAAAAAGATGTGCAGGGTCAGGGGGTCCAGTCCCAGGCCGCCGTATGTTTCGGGCAGCATTACTGTGTGGTAGCCCAGTTCCTTCATCTGGCGCATGGTTTGCCAGTAAAGCGAACCGGGACGGACAACCTCGGCCGGAGACATTTCGTCCAGCGCTTTGGCGGCCGGGCGCAGTACCTGACGGGCAAATTTATGGGTTTGCTCTTTGATGCTGGTTTGCTCATCACTCAGCTCCATCCACAAATCCAAATAGGTGCTCATGGGGCATCATCCCTCCCTTGTAAATACGTTGGGTGCGGCAGGGGAAAATGCTTCCCGCAGCAGGCGGTCCAGGTTTTTTTCGGAAGCGCTTTTGGGAATTTGTTCTACAACCTGTATATATGAAGGTATGTGGTTGGCGGAAAGGTGCTGGCGGCAGTAGCTGAATAGTTCCGGCGGGTCTATGGCCTGGCCGGGGGAAAAGACTACTGCTGCCACCAGGTCGCTTTCCCCGGGTGCGCCCGAGCCAGCTGGTACGCCATAAACGCATACATCGCACACAGCCGGGTGTTCGGCCAGCACTTTTTCCACTGCTTCGGGCTGGATGAATTCCCCCTGCCGGCGCAGGCCCCCTCCCTTGCGGTAGGCGAAGTAAAACCAGCCCTGGTCATCCCGGTAGCACATGTCCCCGCTGCGCAGCCAGCCGCCCCGTGTTTTGGCCGCCGAGGCCTCCGGGTTGCCGTGGTACTCCACAGTGGTGGGGCCGGTGCGCAGCCGGCTGACCAGCTCGCCTATTTCGCCCGGGGCGCATTCACTGTCATCCTCGCGCACCACTTTCATTTCCATCAATTGCTCCAGTGGTTTGCCAAAAGAACCTACCGGTCCAATCCCGGGCGGTTTATGGGCAAAGCCCCCCTCTACCGCACCGTACCACTCATGGATCTGCACTCCGAAACGTCGTTCAAATTCCAGCCAGATGGGACGCGGTGTGCCGGCGCTGATCACCAGTCGCACCGGGTTGTCGGCGTCGTCCGGCCGGGGCGGCTCGCTGTATATGCCCATCATCATGCCGCCCAGCAGGGAAAAAGTGGTGCAGCCGAACTGGCGGCAGATGTCCCAGATGCGGCTTTTAGTGAAGCGGCGGCTGATCACTGCCCGCAGACCCAGGAAAAGGGCGGGAATCAGTGTGACGGCCTGAGCATTGCCGTGGGTCAGAGAGAGGCCGGTGTAAAGAATATCGTCCGGTTTATACTGCCACACCATCCTGGCCAGCATGACATAGAGCATTAACCGTTCTTCCTTTATGCGCACCCCTTTGGGGCGTCCCGTAGTGCCCGAGGTGTAGATGATTTCCAGGGGAAAGGAACCGCCGGCCGCAGGCTCCTGCTCTGTCCCGGTATGCTGCTGGAGCAGCTGGTGCAGGGCAGGGAAGTGGGGCCGCTGCGGTGCGTCAAAGCCGTCTTTGTACAGAATGGCCGCCAGTTTATGTGGGTGCGCTTTGTCCAGCACCGGGGCAATTTTTTCATATAACTGGTTGCTAAAAATCACCCCCTGGCCCTGGCAATCGGTGAGCTGGTAAAGGATGTTGTCGGCGCTGGCCCGGGGATCGATGGGTACCAGGGTAATTCCCGTATGCGACGCGGCGTAAAGCGAGTAAATAAACTCCGGGTGGTTGTAAGCAATTAAGGCCACCGTTTCTCCCGGTTTAATGCCGCTTGCCAGCCAGAGCCGGGCCATAGCCCGGCCATTCTGGACAATATACCGGTAGGTGAGGTATTCCGGCGGGTGGGTGTCGTTTTCAAAAACAAGGACATTAAAGTCCGGCTGTTTTTGGGCCCTTTCATTTAGAGCGGCAGCCAGCTGGCCGCTGGACATAGTGGGTGCCTCCTTTCGCCTGTGCGGTTGGATAACCGTGTCTTCGCCCGTCCAATTGCCCTGCGCTGATCTCCGGCCGGCAGCGGGACACTAAAGCGGCAGACCGTGCTGGCGGCATATTTCCGGGTAAGCCTCATGCAGGGGTTTGAGCAGCGGGAGCAATTTCATCACTTTGTTCATTGCTCCCCGGGCCACAATTTGTTTGGTGGCCAGGGCGGCGGGCAGGCCGATTTTTTTCAGCCAGAAAGCGTGCGCCGTATCGCCCGACAGGGTCATCTCCACATCGGCCCGCTCCTCCAGGGGGCCGCAGTGCACTTTTTGGGGGTCAATCCAAATGACCCCATCGGGGGCGGTGAGGTGAAATTTAATGCTTAGCCCCGCCTGTTTAAATTTGGGACCCTGTTCGGGGTGGTCCAGCAATTGTTGCCAGAGCTGTCCTAGCACGGCATACATCTGGGCGCTGTTCTGAAAAACAGGCATAGCCAAAACCTCCTCTAAGGGCGGGTGGCCCTTTCCAAAATGTGGATGCACAGGGCGGCTTCTTCAAAGCCGATGTTGCCGCCGCCGTTTTCCGTCAGCCCAATGCGGGCGTTTGCCACCTGGCGGGTTCCCGCTTCCCCGCGCAGCTGGGTAACAATTTCATGTATTTGGGCCAGGCCGGAAGCGCCAATGGGGTGCCCGCGGCATTCCAGCCCGCCCGAGGTGTTGACCGGTATGCGCCCGCCCAGGCGGGTGGCACCCGATTCGGCCAGGATACCTCCTTCGCCGGGCGCGCAAAAGCCCATGGCTTCGGTCTGGTGCAGTTCGCCGAAAGCAGTGGCGTCATGCAGTTCCGCTACGTTGATATCTGCCGGCCCCAGTCCGGCCATATGGTAGGCCAGCTCCGCCGTGCGTTCGCCGATGTCTTGGCCATCTATGGGCCGGTCGCGACCCGAGGCCAGTACCGAAGCCCGCACGCGCACCGGGCGGGCGGCGGACAGTTTAGACAGGTATTTTTCCGAACAGAGGATGGCGGCCGCTGCTCCGTCGCCTACCGGCGAGCACATGGCCCGGGTGAGCGGATAGGCGACGAGTTTATCCTGCAGCACTTCCTCTACGGTCATGTTTTTCTGGATCTGGGCCAGGGGGTTTAAGCTGCCGTGCCAGTGGTTTTTGGCGGCAATTACCGCCAGCTGGTGCTGGGTAACGCCGTACTTGTGCATGTGGTATCGGGCCATTGTGGCGTAAAGATCCATGAAAATGCTCCGCCCTTCTCCCGGTGCCCCCTGTTCCGGTGCTGCGGGCAGGTTCAGATCCTGGCTTACCTCCAGCATGGTCTGGAGGTGGGTGGCCATGTTTTCCACATCCAGAGCCGAGGTGTAGGCGCGGAAAGAATAGCTTTTATCCGCATGGCTGATTTTTTCCACGCCCAAAGCCAGCACCACATCATACAGGCCGGCCGAGATGGCGGTCCAGGCCAGGTGAAAGGCTGTAGAAGCGCCGGCACAGGCATTTTCCACATTGGTGATGGGTATGCCGGCAAGGCCCAGAGGGCGCAGCATGACCTGGCCGCGAATGGTATGCTGGCCGGTGTACATACCCCAGAAAGAATTGGCCACAAAGGCCGCCTGGATATCGGCTGCTTTAAGCGCGGCGTCCTGCAGCACGCCCTGCACTGCCGCGGCCGCCAGGTCTTTTACCGTGCTTTGCGGAAATTTGCCAAAGCGGGTCATTGCACTGCCAATGACGTAAACAAAGGCCACTTTTTTCACTCCTCTAGAATTCCTCTAGAATTTTCATTCCCTGGCTTCTACTCTCCGGCTTCTGCTTGCTCCGTCTGGCTGTTTGCCGTACTTTGCCCGGGTGGGGTGTAGCGGCTGGCCACGGCGGCGGAATGCCGGTCAATCACTTCAGCCATCTCTTCCAGCAGGGCATACATTTTTTCTGCTGCCGCCTGGCTCGGCCCCACGGCGTGGAAGTGCGCTTCTTCCCACCAGCGGCTTTGCGCTTTAAACTGCGGACGACCGCTGCCGGAGAAGGCCAGAAAATGGGTGGGGATGGTCTGGAACATGGTCTTGAGGTGATCTTCATAATGGAAATGGTGGTGCATGTCCTCCCGGCTGTACCAGACCATTTCCCGGCACGGTCCCAGAGGCAGGCCCAGGATACAGGTGCAGCCGGGCAGGTAACCAAGCAGGGTGGCGGCACTGCCCGATGAGCCCTGGATCCGGTTATCCACATTGAACTGCCAGGCGGCGGCGCAGGCCCAGTCGGCGGCTATAGCCAGATCCAGAGTCAGCCAGTTGCAGGAGGGGCCGTAGGCCACCTGACCCATGGCCCGGTTTTCTTTGGCGTAGCGGGCAAATTCGCCGCAGGTGGCAAATCCACAGGCACCGCAGTTCCAGCCGGGCAGCGGGGAAATGGTGTCGGCGCCCAGCAGTACCAGCACTGGCGGGGTGCCCCGCTCGTAGTTTTGTTTAAAGGTCATGTAATCCCAGGTCACGAACTGGGAGGCTTTGGCCATGACGCTCATCAGTTCGATAATGGGCTCAAGGTCCTCGCCAGTGATTACTTCGGCCTGGAGCTTCAGCCGGCCGGTTAACTGGCTGGCTTTCAAGGCGGCCTGCACAACGTGGCCGGCCACGTTAACCAGGTAATCCTGGGCCAGTGTTAATCCAGCGTAGCGGGCCATCAATCATTTCCCTCCTCACCGGAAATGCGGGTAGGCCGGGGTATCCACTTGCGGTAGTCAAAGGTGGTCACCGTGCGGGGGGTGATGTATTGTTTGCGGGTGTTTTCCAGCACCTTGCCCATATTAATCAGATGGTAGTCGGGGTTGATGTCCACATAGGGGTTTTTGGACAGCGTGGCGGCCAGAATGCCTACAACAATAAAGGAATGACGGCAGTAACCCAGCTTTTTTCCGGCCAGCCCCACGCTGAAAAAAGGCCGGGCGTCCACCAGCAGCCGGCTGGCCAGATAAAGGGCCGAGCCCACGGCAAAACCCAGATCGCTCACCCGGGCTGTGCACAGCGGCCCCTGGAGGGGCAGCGGGCTGGAGCGGTCAGTAGCGTCCACCAGACCGCAAATATGGGGATGTTTTTCATAAAAATAGCTGCAGTCGGGCCGGCCGCCGCACATGCCGCAGCCGGCATCCAGCGCAAACTCGCCGGCCAGGCGGTTGCCCAGAAAGATGACCACATCGGATTCCCGCACCATTACCGCCTCGTACTTGAACCTGTCTCCCCAGGCCCGGTTCTGGTGGGACAGTTCTTCCATTTTACGGGCGATGTCTTCCTGCTGCTCCGGGCCGTAGACTATTTCCGCCTCCATTTGTGACACGCCGCCCGCGCAGGGAGCGGTCAGGGCGGCATTGACCATCAGCCGCGCGGCGATCAGGGTGCCCTGGCGGCGGCGCAGGTCCTGGGGGGAGTAAGGCGGGTATTCATGCATATGTTCTCTGCCGTGGAAATCGGAGATGCCGTCCATATTTACCATCCCTCCTCCTGTTTGTTGCAATGTTTGATATATTGCTAAAATTCAAAAATTAGCAATACATGTGCCATATGTACGCCCTGCAAAAATGCCGGTTTCAGGTCTTTGCAGAAACGGCTGGATATTCTGCCATCAGGTGGGCGGGGACGGCTGGCCGGGTGGGGTAAAGCCGGGGGATGAGCGCAAAGGGGCGGGTTGTGTGGCGGTGTGGTGCTGCATGTGGCTTGCTCTGCAACATGTGGCAATAAAAAAACCCGGCCTGTCACCGGGAGTTCACTGGCTTTGATTTTTCCAGTGCCGGGCGGACAGGCCCAGGCGCCTTAGCCGGCGGTAGACTGTGGAGCGGTCAATGCCCAGCAGGCGGGCGGCCTGGCGGATGTTGCCGCCGGTCTGGGCCAGCTTTTCCAGCAGCGGGTCGGACGGTGGCGGGTAGGGAAATGGGCCCGGGGAGGGGAAGGTTACGGCGTTGTAAGATGGCTTGCCTGCACCGGCGCAGCTATTCGCCCAAAACAAATATTCTGTGGCAGTATTGCTGGCATCCTGTGTGGTCGAGGGACCTGTAAGAAGCGCTGGTAACAGGTCGGGAGTGATTAACCCGCCCGGGCAAAACTCGGCAGCGCTTTCCAGGGCGTTTTTCAGTTCGCGCACATTGCCCGGCCAGGGGTAGGTTTGCAGCAATTCCCGGGTTATGGGAGACAGGGTTAAACTCTTGCCGGTATGGGCTGCTGCTTGTTGCAGGAAAGCTTCGGCCAGAGGGAGGATGTCTTCTCGCCGCTGGCGCAACGGGGGCAGGTGTATGTGTATGCCACACAGCCGGTAATACAGGTCGCGGCGAAACTGGTTTTGCGCCATTAATTTTTCCAAATTGGCGGAAGTGGCAGCAATAATGCGCACATTTACATTTACCGGGCGCGTAGTGCCGATGGGCAAAACCTGTTTTTGTTCTACAGCTCTCAGCAGGGCGGCCTGCAGGGACAGGGGAGTGTCGGCAATCTCGTCCAGGAAAAGCGTACCACCATCGGCAGCCTGAAAATAACCGGTTTTTCCCTGGCGCAGGGCGCCGGTAAAGGCACCGGGCAAATAACCGAACAATTCGCTGGCGGCCAGCTCTGGCGGCAGGGCAGCGCAGTTCACGGCCACAAAAGGACCGTTGCGGCGGGGGCTGCTCTGGTGAATGAACGAGGCAAGGACCTCTTTGCCGGTACCCGTTTCGCCGGTGATGAGTACGCTTAAACCCGTGCCGGCAGCCTGCCTGGCTCTGGCCAGCGCTTCCACGAGCTGGGGAGAACGGGCCACCACGGGTATGGAAGAAACATCCGCACCGGTCAGCTGCCCGTCTGTACAATTGTCGAGGGCAGGTTTTTGCATCAGGGTATGTTGGCGCATTTTATGAAACCATTCGTTTTCCAGTAAGTTGGCGATGGTTTTTACCCAGCCCAGGGTATGCGGGTGTAAATCCCGGTAAAATGCGGAAATATTGACTGCGCCCAGCAGTTCACCGTTTAAGGGGTCATATACCGGTGCGGCGGCGCAGTAGTAGGGGTGCCAGGTGTGACAGTAGTGTGCGGCTCCGGCCACCACCAGCCAGGTTCTTTCCTGAAGAGCTGTACCAATGGCGTTTGTGCCGGCGGCTGCTTCACTCCAGCAGGCGCCCGGCAGGAAGTTGTGCTGCTGCATGATTTCCCGGGCAGAAGGATCGGTGCAGGCGGTGTGCAGGATGACCCCGTGCGGGTTGCTCAGGACCAGCACGTAAGATGTGCCCGGGAGCAGGCGGGCCAGGTAATCCAGATGGGGGCGGGCGGTGAGCAAAAAAAGAGAGTCGTTGCTGGTAGTTTGTTGCGGGCTGGCCGGCGGAGCGCAGGATAAAAAGGGATCTAAGCCCGCCTGGCGACAGCGCAACCAGGAACGGGCAATAGGTGGATCAAGGTGAGCAGGCGGGGCGCTGCCGCTGATGAATTGCTGCCAGCCGGCAAGAAAAGGCGGGGATGGTGTACTCACGGTAATCACTCCCCTTTGGTGGCAAAATGTTTGTAAACATAAATTAACAATGATGGATATAATTGCATTATTTGATTATTATTATGCTCCGGGGCCGGGGTATAAGCAAGTGTTTTTATCTATTTGTGATAAGAATCCCCCAGGCTGCAGGGCGGCGCCAGCAGAAGAATGTAAAAGAATTTATATTAACTCATAATCAATGGTTTTCCAGTGCTTTTCCAGTACGGCCCGGGCGCCTGCGGCATCGCCCCGGCGGAAACAGTCCAACAATTCTTTATGCTGCTCATTGCAAAAGGAAAGGATTTTAAACAGCCGCTCCTGCTGGGCGTCATCGTGGCTGATATAAGTTTGGGGGATAAAATTGTAGCGCAGAGAGTTGAGCAGCTTAATCAAGGTGCTGTTGCCGCACTTGTTGATGTAAATATCGTGAAACAGGTTTTGCAAACGGGCGTATTCATTGAACTTGCGGTATTTGATGGCAATATCTATCTTTTCGGTTAATTCCTGCATTTCAGTAATATCCACTTCATCTACCCGGCTGGCGGCCAGGTATCCGGCGTGGCCGTCCAGTATGGACAGTACATCGTATATCTCCAGCTTTTCGCCCTTGTCCACCTGCTTAACAAAAAATCCCCGGTTGGGGATTTTTTCTAGCAGGTTGTCCGCCGCCAGTTGAATCAAGGCTTCCCGCACTGGCGTGCGGCTAACTCCCAGTTCCCGGCAAATTTCCAGCTCGGTGACCTTTTGATTGGGCATTAACTCGCCGTTTTGTATTTTGCGCGAGATGAATTCGTAGACCATGTTCTTCAACGCTTCCTTTTTTAGCAAATAGCTACCTCCCTTCCGGTTTATCTGCATTTTCTGCACTTAATCTGGTGTTTTTTCCGCTACCAGCAGGGGCCGGGCGGTGGAGCCAAAATCCTCCTTGAGCCACCGGTTAAGAGAAAGGGATAGCAGAAAAAGAATGAATAGTATCGGCAGGCTGGTGAGTACCGAAGAAAGTTGCACCACCTTCAATCCTCCTACCAGCAAAAGAGCCAGGCTGGCTCCGCAAAGTACCAGTGACCAGCAGAACCTGAGCGGGCGGGGTGGTTCCTGACCATCTCTAATCTGCCGGCAGCTGATCATGGCCATAGTGTAAGCGTTGGAATCAAAACTGGTGGCCGAAAATATGAGCATTAACATCAGAAAAAGGGGCAAAAACCAGCCGTTTAAGGGCAGCTGGTTCAGGATATAAACTACTACTGACTCGCCACCCTTCTGGGCCAGCAGGGCGGCCAAATCCACTCCTTGATGAATTAGCAGATGCAGGGTATAGGCACCGAAGGTCATGTAGAAAACCGCTGTGCCGGCCGAACCGACCAGTAACAGGGCAGTGATCAGCTCCCGGATGGTCCTGCCCCGGGATATTCGGGCCGTGAACAGGCCCATATAGATAGCCCAGGCTGCCCACCAGGCCCAGTAGAAGATGGTCCAATCCTGGGGAAAACCACTTTGGGCTACGGGGTCAGTGTATAGACTCATATGCCAGTAATTGTCCAGCAGATTGCCCAGGTTTTCTGTGCTCAGGGCCAGCATAAAATGGGTTGGACCACTTATCAGGACAAAAATGATTAATAACATGATACCCCAGGTGGCCAGCCTTGACAAGCGGGCGATACCGGCCTTAAGGCCTTGCCAGTTGCTAATGGCAAAAAGGGCGGTCAATAAGAGAAGAAAGCATATCTGCATTGCCAGGGTACTATCCCTGCCCAGCCAGGATGCAGCTACGGCGCTGTACATGGGCACATTGAACCCCATGGCGGTAGCTGCACCGCCCACCAGGCTTACCAGCACAAAAGTGTCCACTGCCACTGCCCACCACTGCCCGGGGGCGGTTTTTCCCCAAAAGTGGCAGGCAAAGCTGGGGGAAAGGTAGGGCTGACGGCGCACAAAGTAGGAGTAGGCAAATGCCACCGCTGGCAGGGCAAAGATGGCCCAGGCGGTAAACCCCCAGTGAAACATGCCGTAGGCCAGGGCCAGACCGGCGGCCTGGGGGGAGCAGGGCGGCAGCTGAAATGGGGGAGCAGTATAGTAATAGATGGGTTCCAGGCAGGACCAGTAAACCAGCGAGGAGCCTATGCCTCCAAAAAATATCATGGAAAGCCAGGTAAAAGTAGAAAAATCGGGTTTATCCCGGTCGTGTCCCAGCTTTACCCGGCCGTAGGGACCAAGGGCCAGCCAAATTAAATAACAGAGCAGGGCAAAGGTGCCCAGTTGCCACAGCCAGTCCAGACTGTGGGTCAATATGTGTAATAAATAATCCACATGCTTTTGCAGGGTGCTCTGTCCCCAGATCATGGGAGCATAAATAGCCAGGCATAGCAGCAGGGAACTGCCCAGTACCGGGTAGTTTACCGTGGCCGTCTGCCTGTCCGGTGGCGTAACACCTTTCATAAATAGTCACCCGCCTGTCAATTATATGTTTTGGCCAGAGGTTTTGCCAACAAGGGAAGGAACGGCAGAGGCTATTACCCGGCCTCTGCCGTTAAACCTGTCCGGGCTAGATGGCAGTTTGCCCACTTTTTTCTTCCACTGGTGAAGGCATTTTCCTGGTACGCAGGCGAATGAACAGGGAAACTCCCAGGCCCAGTACGGCCAGCAGGGTTAGAAAGAGGAAAATGTAATTGTAGCCCTGGTTGCCATATTGATCCAGCCAGCGGCCAAACATGGTGTTAAACATGAAATCGGGCAGATAGCCAATAATGGAAGCTATTCCCACTGCCGTGCCGGTCATGGCAACGGGGATGCGGCATTCGGTTATGGTGGAGTACATAATTCCGTACATCATGAGCGACACAGCGCCGGGTAGCAGAGACAGGAAAATAACCAGGGCCTGATGGGTACCCCGGGGCAGGAGCAGTACGCCCAGATAAAGAGCAATCATCAGGGAAAAGCAAAGGACAAACCAGCGGGAGGTGGAACGCAATTTGTCGGCAAAGTAGCCGCCAATGGGTGCGCAAATCAGCATAAATACATAGGTGCGAATAATGCCCAGGGCACTGGAATCCTCTACCGCCACGCCGGTAACATTGGTTAAGTAAGGGATGAAATAAGAGCCGCTGGTATAAAGGCCGTAGGTGCAGAAAATAGCGATAGAAATGGCCCAGAGCAGGGGATTTTTTAGCAGGGTGCGCACATCCTGCAAGCGGAAGCGGTCTTCCTCGTCCAAAGCGGCGGCCGGTTCTTTTTCTTCACGCAGGAACAGAGCCACCAGCAGAGCGGCCAGGGTGGTGGCGGCAGCCCCCACTAAAATGGCCATGCGCAGTCCTGTGGCCGGGTCGTCGAAACGGGCGAAGGCCCACAGGGCCAGCGCGCTCACAATGGCGGCAGTGCCTCCATTGCCGGCATAATACAGGCCGTAGAGACGGGCCTGTTCATTGGGCTCACCGGTTAAGCGAATGGCTTTGATCAGGGCGGACCAGAAAACAAATCCACTGGTTACTGCCAGCAGGAACCAGATCACTTCTGCCAGCCGGTAGTTGAAGGTGAAGGCGAAGAGAACGGATAAAGCGCTGGTACCCAGCAGGGACCAGATCAGGGCTTTTTTGGCTGAAACCCGGTCGGCCAGCAGGCCGCCGGGAATATACAAAGTCATGCAGCCGATGGCGTACAGAGTGAGCAGAAAGCCCATCTGCTCGTTATTAATATTCATTACCTGCAACACAGGGTCATAAAAGACATATTTCAGGTAAGGCAGGAAATAGATCGACCCGCCACTCAGGGACAGGGCCAGCAAGGTTAAATATTTGCGGGAATTGGACATGCTTTTCACCCCTTCTCCAGATGTGGCCCCGGGATTGACCGGGACCTGTCAGTCGGCAAACTCCAGCACCAGGGCATCTACAGCACAGATTCCTTTTTCATAAACAAACAGCGGGTTGATATCCATTTCTTTGATTACATGGCGGTGGTCGCTGGCCAGTCGGGAGATGTTTACTATCGCTTGGGCCAGGGCTTCCTGGTCCAGGGCCGGGCCGCCCCGGTAGCCTTGTAGCAGCGGTGCCGCCCGAAGTGTCTGGAGCATGGTTAGTGCTTCAGGTAAGCAGACAGGGGCCGGATAAAGCACAGTATCCCGGAACACCTCGACGAACACGCCGCCCAGGCCGCACAGTATACATGGCCCGAACTGGGGGTCATTTTTTATCCCGATAATCACCTCCAGTCCCGGTTTTTGCATCTTGCTCACCAGTACACCTTCCGGCTCCAGATGGGGATAATGCTGTCCCATAGCGCTCATGATGTGGTCGAAGGCCTTTCGCACCCCGTCATCATCCTGCACATTGAGCACTACTCCTCCCGCATCGGATTTGTGGGTGATCTGGGCACAGGAGATTTTGACGGCTACCGGATAGCCCAGCTCCCGGGCCAGGTTCACCGCTTCTTCGGGGGTGCGGGCAATACCTTCCCGGGGTACGGTAATGCCGTAGGCCTGGAGCAGCTGTTTGCTTCGCCATTCGCTCCAGGGCCGGGTGTGCTGGCTGAACTTTTCCGTCAGTGCTGGTTGTTCCGCCAGACGGATGACCGGGTCATAGCCAATGAAGTCACTCAGATAGCGCAGAATGCGAAAAGCGTAGGCGGCCGGCGGTAAAATAGGTACGCCCAGCTGGTGCAGTTTTTCGCAGTATCCGGGGTGGCGGGTGTTACCTGCAAAGGGGATCATGGCCAGGGGCTTGACCTGCCCCCGGCGGACTACCTTCTCTATACCCTCGTACATGTAATGTATGGCCGGGTCACTGATCTCTTCCAGCAGGGTGTATCCCAGCAGCAGCATGCCAATGTTGGGATCCTGCATAACGGTTTCCAGGGCTTTAGCGTAAGCGCTGGCATCATAGGACAGAGACGCGGTCATGTCCAGGGGGTTATCCGGTGTGGCATAATAGGGCAGGATTTGCCTCAGCTGTTCCCGGGTGGCCGGTTGAAAATCGGGCAGTTCAATGCCATTTAGCTGAGCCAGATCGGCACAAATGCCGGTTTCCCCTCCCGACAGGTTCAGCGCGGCAAAGGTAGGCCGGGTGGGATAAGTGGGCAGGGTGGCCAGCAGCAGAGCGGTGGCCATGAGTTCTTCTAGATCCTGTACCCGAATAACGCCGTACTTTTGGAAAATGGCTTCGTAAACCCGGTCGGCTCCGGCCAGGCTGCCGGTGTGCGAGGCCGCCAGACGGCTGCCTTTTTCCGAACGTCCGGTTTTCAGCACCACTACCGGTTTGCGCTGCCTGGCGGCTGCCTCCAGAGCTTGGATAAAGCGCCGGGCATTTTTCACTCCTTCCAGGTACATGGCCACCACCCGGGTGGAGGGGTCGTGCACCAGATAGTCCAGGTAATCCTCGGTGCTGACCAGGCTGGCATTTCCGGCGGAAATGATATATGAAAATTTCATCTGCGGGCTGTCCATCATGGACAAGCAGAGTTGTCCGCTCTGGGAAACCACGCCCACAGCTCCCCGGCGTTCCCGCTGGGCCGATAAAAAGGCGAAGGCGTGTACACCGCCGGTGTAGTTCACAAAGCCGGCACAATTGGGTCCCATCAGGGCTACATCCAGCCTCTGGCATAGTTCAGCCAGTTCCTTTTCTGCCGCTTTGCCGACCTCCGAGCCGGTTTCGGCATAGCCGCTGGCGTAGACCACGGCCCCCCGGGCCCCCCGGGCGGCGGCCTGAGTGATAATTTCCGGTACCGTATTCCGGGGGGTGCATACCACTACCAGATCAAAGGCCTCCGGAACTTCGGCAATGCTGGCATAGCAGGGTCGACCGAAAACCTGCTGCCGTTTGGGATTGACAAAATATACCCGCTCCGGGTCCATGTATTGCATGATGTTGCGGCAGGTATCGCCGCCAAAACCTTCCTTTTCACTGGCTCCCACGACACAAAGGCGCTGCGGGTTTAGTAGTTTGCTTAAGTCCATCACTTACACCTCGCTGTTTTCCCGCTGGCCACCGGCTGCTGCATAGCCGGCCCAGAAGCACTGCTGATTTAAGGGGTTATTCTTGCCTTTGGCCTGGAAAAAATTATCTACTCCCTGAGCCAGAATATTGGCCGGCAGTACGTGACTGGTGGCGGCCAGGGCACCCAGCAGGACAAGGTTTACCGCCCGGCCATTTCCCAGTTTGTCGGCTATGTCGGTAGCCGGTACACTAACTATTCTGCCGGGCGCTTGTTCAGGAAGCTGCTTTACCAGTGTGGAATTGACCAGCAGCACTCCCTCAGGCTTAAGACAGGCAGCGAACTTGTCTGCCGAGGGCTGGTTTAAAGCCAGTACCAGATCGGCCATTTTGACAAAAGGGCTGGCGATGGCTTCCGGGCTGATTTTGACCTGACAATTGGCCGTGCCGCCCCGCATTTCCGAACCATAGGAGGGGATCCAGGTAACGTGCTGGCCGTTTTGCATGCCGGTTTGTGCCAGTATCAGACCGGCAGTGAGCACGCCCTGGCCCCCGAAGCCGGCCAGGATGATTTCAGTCATGCTTTTTACCTCCCCGCAGGATAAACTCCCCCGGCCGGTACACCGGCAGCACCTTTTCCCGCAGGTACTCCAGGGCCTTGAGGGGTGGTAGTCCCCAGTTGGTGGGACAGGGGGAGACAATTTCCACAAAGGAATAGCCCTCGCCGGCCAGCTGGGCCTGGAAAGCCCGGCGCAGGTACTCTTTGGTCTTGTTGATGGCTGCCGGATCCACCACGCTGCCCCGGGCCAGATAGGCAATGGGCAGGGTGCGCAAAAACTCTATAACATTGAGGGGTTGGCCGGTCTGGGTTAAATCCCGCCCACCCGGGGTGGTGGTGGTCTTTTGTCCGCCCAGTGTGGTGGGGGCCATTTGCCCCCCGGTCATGCCGAAAACGCCGTTGTTAACAAACAACACAGTGATTTTTTCATTGCGGATGGCGGCGTAGAGGGTTTCTGCCAGGCCTATGGCCAGTGCATCCCCATCACCCTGATAGGTAAAAACCGGGTTTTGCGGCCGGCATCTTTTAATTCCGGTGGCTACTGCGGCAGCCCGCCCGTGCTGAGCTTGAATCCAGTCCACTCCAAAAGTGTCAATCATCAGGCAGGCGCAGCCTACGGCTACTACGCCAATGGCGCTGTCGGCCAGGCCCATTTCCTCCAGCACTTCGGCCAGCAGGCGGTTGACAATGCCGTGCCCGCAGCCGGGGCAATACTTGTTGTCTTCCACCAGCAAGGCAGGTTTTTGTTTAAACACAATCTTCCCCTCCTCCGCCGTTTAACAATATTTGACGGGCGGCGTCCACGATGTCCTGGGCGTCGGGGATGCGTGAGCCGGCCAGATAATTTTGCACAGGCAGGTGCATGCCGCAGGCCAGCTGCACGTCTTCACCCATTTGCCCCAGACAGGATAGCTCTACCGTGAGCAAAGCCCGGGCCCGGGGCAACTTGCGCAGGCCTTCTGAGGGGAAGGGGCAGAGGGTGCGGGGTCGGAAAAGCCCCAGGGGCAATCCTTGCCGGCGTCCCAGGTTTACGGCTTCCCGGCAGATGCGGGCCGATATACCATAGGCCACCAGCACCAGTTGGGCGTCGGCCGTTTGCCATTCTTCCCAGCGCTGTTCCCGGGCGGCCATCTGGTGGTATTTCTGTTTCAGGTACTGGTCGTAATCGTCCCGGTAATACATTACCGAGGTAATGCGTCGGAAATCTCCCCCGTTTTTGCCCTTTAAGGACCAGCTGAAACGGTTGGGGTCAGGTGTGGCAAAGGGCGGCAGTTCTACCGGCTCCATCATCTGGCTGATCGAAGCATCGGTGAGCACCAGCACCGGGTTGCGGTATTCTTCGGCTACGGTAAAGGCCTGGTAGACCATGTCTGCCGCTTCTTGTACCGAGGCGGGGGCGTAAACCGGGCAGCGGTAATCGCCGTGCCCGCCATTTTTCACTGCCTGCCAGTAATCGCCCTGGGCCTGAAAAATATCGCCCAGGCCGCTGCCATAACGCATGACATTGATGATCACGCAGGGCAGCTCGGCGGAGGCAATGTAGGATATCCCTTCCTGCATCAGGCTAAAGCCCGGCCCGGAAGAGCTGGTCAGGGCCCGAAAGCCGGCTGCGGCGGCTCCGTAAACCATGGAAATGCCCGCTATTTCTGACTCGCTTTGTAAGAATACGCCTCCCACCTCCGGCATGCGGCGGGCCAGATATTCCAGAATCTCCGACTGGGGGGTGATGGGATAGCCGGCGAAAAAGCGGCAGCCGGCCCGCACCGCCGCCTCCGCCATGGCATCATTTCCCTTCATTAATACCGGGGCCATGGCCTTACACCTCCAGTAACTCAAAAACATAATCGGGACAGACTATATAGCACAGACCGCAGGCGATGCACTTCTGGGCGTCTACCTGTACGGGCAGGTATCCTTTAGAATTTACCGCTTCGGTCACGCTGAGGGCCTCTTTGGGGCAAAAATGCAGGCAATAGTGGCATCCCTTGCAGCTGTCGGGGTGCAAGACAACTTTTTTCATTTCGCTCCTCCCGGATAATACATATTTTATTTCCGGCAGCTTGGGCGTGGTTAGATGTCGGGAGTATCCTTGATGGTGGGGGTAAACAGCTCCCGGGCCACATCCCGCTGGTAACGTCCCTGTCTGGCTGCTTCTGTGAACAGCCTGCGGGTGTTCTGGCGGCAAAGGTTTTCTATGTCGGCTACCGCTGCTTGCGGAGTGGGTTCTACCAGGCCGAAGATCACCGCATCATAAAAGCGGATGGCTCCCAGATTGGCTACAAAATCCACGACCACGTCAATGCCCCGCTGCCGCAGGATCTGATCGGCTTCGGCCGTTACCGGAATATTGGCCGCTTCCACAATGAGGGAGGCTTTGACCTGGTGGGCGTTGTCCCGGTGAATTACATCCTCCAGAGCGGCGGGAATGAGAATGTCGCAGTCCACATCCAGCCACCGGGTATTGGGAAGGACCTGGTAATTGGCGGCAAAGCTACCGGGGTCCATTTCTCCCTTGGGCCGACGGGTGGCGATCAGTTGTTCCACATCCAGTCCCTCCGGGCAGACCACCAGGCAATTGGCGTCGGCGATACCCACAATCCGGTAGCCCATTTGGGCCAGACATTTGGCCGCGCTGGCTCCAACACAGCCAAAGCCCTGGATGACCACCCGCGCGCCAGGCTGCCCGCCCTTGCATTTCCAGGCCTCATCGGCACAATAGGCCACGCCATAGCCGGTAACCATGTCGTACATTAAAAAACCATCGTAGCGCATATTAACCATGCGTTCGTGGTTAATGATGCCCTGTTGCACCCGGGGATCGGCTTTCATGGCTTTGGTTTGCGGCAGACCAATGCCCAGTTCATCCAGGATTTGCAGCACATCCAGATAATCTACTCCCAGATCGCCGCCAATGGACACTCCGGCTTTAATATAGGGAGCCATGGCTATCAGGTAGCGGCGCAATACCTGTTTGGCGTCGGGAGCTTTGTAGTCATAAGCGATGCCGCCCTTGCAGCCGCCCGTTGTGGTGGAAGCGCAGGCGGTGTATTTGTAGGCCATGGTGTGGGCCAGGCGGATCACTTCTTCCCGGGTGACCGTGGGGTGCATCCTGGTTCCTCCCCCGGCGTAGTGGTTGACAAAATTGTATACACACAACCATCCTTTGGCGTCAGTTTCTGTATCCTGCCATTCCACTACAAGATACGGTTTGTCCATATTTAACAGCCTCCTTGTTGTTTGCCGGGTTTGTATGTATACCTAAAAAATCGCTAAAACACCCGACATAAAAAGATTGTATACAATCAGCTGATTAAAATTTAGCACAAGACTGGCAAGATGTAAAGATAAAATTACTCTGATAATAAATAAAAATCTACCTGACATCGGACGGGGGCATAGTCGAATAATGGGGATAAAAAGTTTGGTTGGGGAGATTATTCGATCTTATATCTAAAGGGAAAGAAGGATTTTTTGTCCAATCATTACCAGCGAAGTCTGGATAAGTTGCTGGCGAGAGGATGTTTTATGGAGGAACGGGTGCAGAAAAGAGGAGAGGGACTGCTGGAGGAACTGCCGGCCCTGCGCCGGGAAAACCAGCTGTACAAATGTGTGCTGGAACAGTTTCCGGTTTGCGCCATTATTTATGACCGTACGGGCAAGGTGATCTATCGCAACCGCATGACCAGGGTGATTGATGGCTACGATGACGGGGAAATGCTGGGGCTCACCCGGGAGCAGTATTTGAAAAAGCTGGAGATAAAGCCGGGCCAGCAGGCGCTAATCATAGCTCCGGGCAGTGGTGGCAGTGGTTTTAAAAATGGCCTGTTCGGGCTCAGTGAGACCACCCTGCGCACCAAAGCGGGTGAAGTTAAAGATGTCCTGCTGATCGGCAGCTATCTGTACGGGCCGGAAAAACAGGTGCTGGGAGCGGTGGGCTGCTGCCTGGATATTACTGAATATGTCCGCCGGAGGCGGGAGGCCGAACAGCGCCTGCGGGCTTCGGAGGAGCGCTTTTTTAAAGCTTTTCACAATAACCCCACCCCCATGGCCATTGTCCGTTTCAGTGACGACTGTTGCCTGGAGGTGAACGAAAGCTTTGAAAGAACTTTTGGGTACAGGCGGGAAGAATGCATTGGACGGACGGTCCTGGATCTGGGTTTGCTCATGGATCGGGAAACCTTTGCTGCCTACAAGGCGCTGCTCTGGGATAAAAAGCGGGTACATAATATGGGCCTGTGTTTGCGCAACAGAAAGGGAAATTTGCGTCATGTGCTGCTTTCCGGCGAGCTGATGGAGCTGGACGGTCAGCTGTGCCGGCTGATTGCCATCAACGACATCACCGAGCTGAAAAAAATAGAGGCCGAGATGGCCCGTCTGGACCGGCTAAAGCTGGTGGGAGAAATGGCTGCCAGCATCGGGCATGAGATCCGCAATCCCATGACCACGGTGCGGGGGTTTTTGCAGCTGTTGTCCCGCCAGGAAGAGTTTGCGAACCACCGGGGGCATTTCCGGCTGATGATTGAAGAGCTGGACCGGGCCAATGCCATCATTACCGAATATCTTTCCCTGGCCCGCGGCAGGTCTGCCGCTAGGGGCAGCCATAACTTGAACCACATTATAAACGCCCTGCTGCCCCTGCTACAGGCCCACGCCAGTGAATGGGGCCATGATCTGGCGGTGCAAATGGAGCCCCTGCCGGATCTACTGCTGGACGAAAAGGAGATCCGCCAGCTGATTCTCAATTTGGTGCGCAATGGTCTGGAGGCCATGGGAAAGAGTGGGCTGCTGTACATCAAAACCTTTCGGGAAGGGGAGGAGGTGGCTTTAGCCGTGCGGGATGAAGGACCGGGGATGGCCCCCGGTGTGCTGGAGAAAATCGGTACGCCCTTTTTCAGCACCAAGGAAAACGGTACTGGTCTGGGTCTGGCGGTGTGCTACAGCATTGCCGCCCGGCACGATGCCCGGTTGGAGATAGATACCGGCCCGGCAGGCACGACTGTCCGGGTGCGGTTTAAATCGAATCTATAAAATAAAAAAGCAATCCCGACTGATTATCAGGACTGCTTTATCCCATCCGTTGGAAGCGCCCGGCCAGGGCGCTTTTGCTTTTTTCGTATAGCTCATAAAAGCGGCGGGAGTTTTTGGCCAGAGCCGGGCTGATCAAGGCCAGCAGCAGTACGTACAGGGCGGCCAGACCGGGCAGGTGGCTGCTGGCTCCGGCTGCGGCGGCGAAGCTGGCCAGGATGACTGAGAATTCTCCCCGGGCCATGATGGTAAAGGCCACGTGAAAGGAGCGGCGGGTGGTGTAGCCGGCCAGGCGGGCGGTGATTAAGCCGTTGATGATGTTGCCCAGCACAGTGGCGGCTACCAGTAGCAAGGCTGGTTTCCATACGCTGGCAAAAACCCGGTAGTCAATGCTCATGCCAAAGGTGAAAAAGAACACCGCGCCAAACAGGTCGCGCATAGGGGTGACCATCTGGATTACCTGGCGGTGGTGACTGGTTTCGGCCAGCAAAAGCCCCAGCACCAGAGCGCCGATGGCTTCAGCCAGGTGGATTTTTTCTGCTCCGATGCCGGCCAGCAGCAGCAGAGTGAAAACCGCGGCGGTAAAGCACTCGGCTGTACGGAACTTCAGGCGCCTGTCCAGCAGGGCGGCCAGGCGCCGGCCCAGAAAGATGATCACGGCAAAAAGAGCCAGCACTGTGCCCAGGCCGGGCAGCAGCACCGTCAGGCTGAACTGCCCGGTGAGCAAAATGCCCGACAGCACTGAAAGGTACAGGGCGATGAAGATGTCTTCAAAAATCAGGATGCCCAGGATGAGTTCAGTTTCCGGGTTGGCAGTTCTTTTTAGGTCAATTAGCAGCTTGGTGATTATAGCGCTGCTGGAAATGCCGGTGATGCCAGCCAGCACCAGGGCATCGGTGAAGTTGGGGAAAATCAGCCAACCCAGGAGCAGGCCCCGCAGGAAATTGAGCAGCACATACAGCGAGCCCGATTTAAGCATGGTGCGGCCGGTGTTGACCAGCTTGCCTACAGAAAACTCCAGGCCCAGGTAAAAGAGCATGAGCAGCACGCCCAGCCAGGACAGCAGGCGGGTGACCTGATCCTCCCGCACCAGCTGCCAGGAAAAGTCGCCGGTAACCGGGGCGTGGGGCCCGCAGAACATGCCCAGCAAGAGCAAGAAGGGGATGGCGGAGTAATTCAGCTTGTTAGCGGCGATGGTGGCGGCGGTGATCAGGACGAAGAGCAGCCCCAGGTTGGTGACCAGATCGCTAATTGACATAAAAGCCCCCGGCTAGAGCATCTCCTGGATAAACTGCTTCATTTTAGCGGCGTGACCGGCCACGATCAGGGTCTGGCCGGGTTGAAAAACAAAGCCCGGGCCGGGGTTGATGCAGGCCCCGTCCTTTCTGCTGCGGCACCGGTCATCAATCACGGCCACCACCACAATGGCATGGTTTTTGCGCAGGCCCAGCTCGCCAATGCTGCGGCCGTTAATGGGTGAAGTTTCCTTTACCTTCAGCCAGTCGATGCGCAGGTCGGCCACCGCGGCTTCCAGCTTTTCCAGGGCGCGGGGCTGGTAAAAGGCGCCGCCGATAATCGAGCCCAGCTGGCGGGCTTCCTGGTCGTTCAAAATAAAGGAATCCACCGCATCGTCGCCGTCGGGCAGGAAGTGGTATATTTCCCGGTGGCCGTCATCATGGATGACAACGGCCACCTCTTCGCCATTTTCCAGCGTTACCTGATATTTTTTGCCCAGGCCGGGCAGCTCTGCTTCTCGGATTAGAGCCATGGCCATACCTCCGTAAGGGGCTGATACAGTATGGCCTTATTTTACCATATATTCCGCCCGGATAACATGCTTTAAAATTTTGCCCGAGGCATTGCGGGGGATGACGTCCACAAACTGGAAGAGGCGCGGAATCTTGTAGTCGGCCAGCCGGGAGCGACAGAAATCCTTGATCTGCTGCTCCATCTCCTGCTGCTTGCGGCCGGGCTCCAGCACGGCCATGGCCATGACGGTCTCTCCCCAGTCGGGGTGCGGCACGCCCACCACGGCCACATCCAGCACGCCCGGACAGAGCAGCAGCACCTCCTCCACTTCCCGGGGGTAGACATTTACGCCGCCCGTGATGATCATATCCTTTTTGCGGTCCTTTACCCAGATGTAGCCGCCTTCATCCCGCACGCCCAGGTCGCCGGTGTAGACCCAGCCGTCCCGCAGCGTTTCGGCGGTTTCCTGGGGCCGGTTCAGGTAACCTTGCATGACCGTGGGCGCCTTGATGATGATTTCGCCCACCGTGCCCGCCGGCACGTCCTGTCCGGCATCGTCCACCAGGCGGACCATGGCGTTGACTGCAGCCCGGCGGCCGATGCTGCCGGCGTACTTTTCGTGTTCCCAGGGATATATGGCCACGCCGTTGGGGCCGGCTTCGGTCAGGCCGTACAGTCCCATCATGGGGGCTGGCATGTGGGCCATCACCTGCCGGGCCAGGGCCTCGGGCATGGCCGCCCCGCCGTAGATCCAGCGCTTCACCGAGGAAAGGTCGTATTTTTCCCGGCCCGGTACCCGCAGGGCCAGGGCGTAGGCTACCGGCGCGCCGAAGAAATGGGTCACCTTTTCGGCGGCCACCAGCTCCAGCAGCGCTTCCGGGGTAAAGGTGCCCAGCACGTGTTTGGCGCCGGCCCAGGTGGCTCCCACCAGGAACAGGTTGAGCGGGGCGGAGTGGGTCAGAGGCATCAGGTGCAGGCAGACATCGCCGTAGCGCAGGTCGCTCTCATAGGCGATCATGCTGCCCACCAGGTAGACCGCGCTGTGGGTTAGAATTACTCCTTTGGGCCGGCCCGTGGTGCCCGAGGTGTAAAGGATTTCCGCCACATCGGCCGGGCTTACCTCCACCCGGACCGGGTCGGAGGGAGCCAGGGGCAGCTCTTTTTCGGACAGGAGCACCTTGGGGGCCGGCAGTCCGGTTAAGGCAGCTTCCGCCGTGGAACGCAGGGCGTCCTCGTAGATCAGGCCGCAGGCGCCGCTGTCCTGCAGGATGTAGGCCACTTCGGGTGGTGTTAGTTTGACATTCAAAGGTACCACTGTTGCCCCGGCCTGCAGGATGCCGAAAAAGGCCACCACAAATTCGGGCCGGTTGGTAATAAAAATGGCCACCCGTTCTCCTTTACCCACGCCCCTGGCCAGCAGCAGCCCGGCCAGAGCTTCGGCCCGCACGGCCAGCTCCTGCCAGGTCAAGGTCACCTGGCCCTGGGGCCAGCTTAAAGCGATTGCCTGCGGGTCTTTAAAAGCGTTGCGGGTCAGCAGTCCGGGCAATGTTTCCGCCATAGTCATCCCTCCCGTATTAAAGCGTAATATCCTGGCTCTAAAATAACGTTTTGTCATGAATCAGTCAATATATTATCTAAAAATTATAAATATTCATTATATAATAAACAAAAACCGCTCGCTAATGCGGCGAAATATGTCCTTTTTTCCTGAAATTTCTTGTGTTATAATTGAAAAAACTTTTTTCAAAGTGTTAATAGTCGCATGGCGGCCTGGCCGCGGTCGCCATGACCAATGCCGGAAAGAATGCAGGAAAGAGGTGGCGGGATGAAAGTAAAGGATAAAATGGTGCGCGATGTGGTGACCATAAACGCCGGCGCTTCGGTGAAAGATGCCCTGACGCTGATGCAGAAAAAGGGCTTGCGCCGGCTGCCGGTGCTGGAAAACGGTCAACTGGTGGGTGTGATTGTGGAGCACGATATTGAAAAGGTGCTCACCCGCCCGGGCGGTTACCCGGAAACGCCGGTGAGCTGGGCCATGAGCTACAAGTACATTTTTACTGCCAGTCCGGAGGATGACATCAAGACGGCCGCCCGGCTGATGCTGGATAAGAAAATCAGCTGCCTGCCTGTGCTGGAGGACGGCCGGCTGGTGGGCATCATCACCGAAACCGATTTGCTCAAGGCCTTTGTGGAGCTGTGCACAGCCCACGGTGTTTGAGCTTATCCGGGCCTTTTGACGGGCAACGGGCGGCGCGGTTTGGTAAAGAGCGCCAGTGTTATAATGAAGTTCATCGTAAGAGACCGACAAACAAACTTCCCGTCGGGGTTAGTTTGGTAAAGAGTGCCAGGTATTATGAAGTTCATAAAGACCGGGAGCAGGCCCCCTGAGCGGGGGCTTTTGCTTTGGCCGGAAAGCGGCTTACCTGGCGGTCAGCAGAGGGGTCACCAGATAGTCGGCGTAAAACTGGCTGATCTCCTGTACGGTCAGGGGGCCCCGGGGATTGTACCATCGCCCGATCCAGTTGGCCGCGCCCATGATCAGGTTGATTACCATCTTCACCGGTACGGGGCGGAACAGCTGCTGCTCTATTCCCTCCTGGATAATACCGGCGATGATTTCCTCGTACTGGTCCCGCCGGGCAATGATGGCCGCGGCGTACTCCTTTTCCAGCTCGTAGTCGCTGCCCAGAGCTACCGTGATCAGATTGAACTCGCTGACCAGGGTTTCAATGTGCCCTTTGATCACTTCCCGGAGCATCTGGTCGGGCGGCAGGGGCGACTGGCGAATTTTGCGGATGTTCTCCAGCAGCAGATCCATGGCCAGCTCGTGGCACTGGAAAAGCAGTTCCTGTTTGCTGCTCACATAATAGTACAGGCTGCCCTTGGTGTATTTCAGCTCCCGGGCAATCTCCTCCAGGGTGGCTTCGTGGTATCCCTTCTCGCTGAACAGGCGGGCGGCCACTCTCAAAATGTTCATTTTCCTCTCGGCCGCCCGTTCCTCCCGAAATCCCAATCTATACCCCCCTAATACTTTTTGATTCCGGCAGCATAGTAAACCGTGCAGCCGCTTGCTGTGCTGATCTGTAGTCCCGAACGGTTGGTGTTGCCCGGCAATGGTGCTTCCGGGGTGAGTTACCGGCCCGGGGTGCCGGCAGCTGCCGAGTGTGGCGATTGTTCTACCTACATAATACAAAATGTATTGGCTGTCTGATCAGGTGGATCCTTTTGTTTATAAATTTTTTAAATATATTGAATATTCACTAGGAATATCATACAATGCAATTAGTTAAATTTCAACCCACGAGTCAATTTCTGTCCTACGCGTTTACAACAGGTCGGGCAGTGTGAAAGGGTCGCGAGTTGAACCATCCGCCGGTGGATCACCGGCCGGTTAACCGGCCAACCGGCGGGCCAAAGGAGGATGGGGGTATGGCTTATACCCAATTGAGTGTGGAGCAGGAGGGGCGGGTGCGGGTGTTGTACCTGGACCGGCCGGGCAAGAAAAACGCCCTCAGCGAGCAGCTGGCGGCAGAGCTGGTGAGCGCCCTCAAAGAGGCCGATGCTGATGCGAGCGTGGGGGCGGTGGTGCTGACCGGGCGGGGTGAGGCCTTTTGTGCCGGCGGGGACCTGGCCGATTTTGCCACCATGGCCACTAAAAGCGCGCCGGAGCTGCACCGGGAAGGGGCGGTTTCCAGCGAGCTGTTTCAAATGGGGCTGCGCCTTTCCAAGCCCTTGATTGCTGCGGTGAACGGGCCGGCTCTGGGCGGGGGCTGCGGACTGGTGGCCATGTGTCATCTGGCGGTGGCCAGCGAAACCGCCCTTTTAGGTACGCCCGAGGTCAGGGTGGGCATGTTTCCCTTTGTCATTTTTCCCCTGCTGATGCGGGCGGTGGGGCCGCGCCGGGCCCTGGAGATGGCCCTCACCGGGCGGCTGCTTTCCGCCCGGCAGGCCTGTGAGATAGGGCTGGTGCACGAGGTTTTCCCCGCCGAGCGGTTTGTTGACGGCTACCGGGAACTGGCTGCCCGGGTGGCCGGCTTCAGTCCGCTGGTGCTGCGGCTGGGGCTGAACGCCTACCGCACCGCCCTGGACATGGAGATAAATCAGGCCATGGATTATCTGAACACGCTGCGGGTGATTGATTTCTTAAGTGAAGACTTGCGGGAAGGGGCCATGGCCTTCCTGCAAAAGCGGCCGCCCGAGTGGAAGGGGCGCTAGGTGCACGGAAAAAGTTTGCTTACCGGCAGGCCGTGCCGGTTTGAAGAGGGGTGTGCAGATGAATTACTCGGTTTTCACGGAAGAGCACCAGCAGGTGCGGCAGACCATCCGCAAATTTGTGGAAAAAGAAATCGTCCCCCATGTGGAGGAATGGGAAAAGCAGGGCTACTTTGCCGACTGGGTTTTCCCCCGCTTGGGCGAGCTGGGTTTTTTGGGCCTGCGCTATCCGGAGAAATACGGCGGGGCCGGAGGCGACTACTTCATGGGTATTGTGCTGGCCGAGGAACTGGCGCGCAGCGGCTGCGGGGCCCTGGCCATGGCCGTGGCCGTGCAGACCGACATGGCCACGCCGCCCATCATGCAGTTCGGTACCGAGGAGCAGATCCAAAAGTACCTCATTCCAGCCATCCAGGGGCAAAAGGTGGCCTGCCTGGGCATCACCGAGCCCAATGCCGGTTCGGACGTGGCTTCCATTGAAACCCGGGCGGTGCGGGACGGCGACCACTGGGTAATCAACGGGCGCAAAATTTTCATTACCAACGGAGTGCGGGCCGACTTCATCGTGCTGGTGGCCAAAACCGACCCGGCCCTGGGTTACAACGGGGTGTCGCTTTTTCTGGTGGATAAGGGTACGCCCGGCTTTTATGTGACCAGGAAACTGGAGAAGGTGGGCATGCGCAGTTCGGACACGGCCGAGCTGTTGTTTGAAGACTGCCGGGTGCCGGTGGAAAACCTGCTGGGCCAGGAGAACCGCGGCTTTCACCAGATCATGTGGGAACTGCAGGGCGAACGCCTGATGGGCATGGCCTGCGCCGTGGCCGGGGCCCAGCGCACCCTGGAAAAAACCCTGGAGTATGCCCGCCAGCGCAGCCAGTTCGGCCGGCCGCTGGTCAAATTCCAGGTGATCGCCCACCGCCTGGCCGAGATGGCCACCGAAATTGAAGCGGCCCGCCAGCTGGTCTACTCCACCGCCCGCAAATATGCGGCCGGGCAGTACCCGGTGCAGGAGATTGCCATGGCCAAGCTGATTTGCGCCCGCACAAGCTACCGGGTGGCCGATACCGCCCTGCAGATCCACGGCGGTTACGGCTACATGATGGAATACGATGTGCAGCGGGCCTGGCGCGACTCCCGCCTCAACCGCATTGGCGGGGGTACGGACGAAATTATGCTGGAGATTATTTCTAAATCGCTGGGCCTGTAGAGGAGACCCGGCTGTTTCCTGCCGGCGGGCGGTGGGGACAATGAACCGGGGCGCCAGGTGAAGTCAGATGATTAAGGAGGCGATGGGCTGTGGCTCACTGGCTGTTTCAGGAGGAGCATGAATTGCTGCGCCGCAGTGTGCGCAGCTGGGTGGAAAAGGAAGTAAAACCCCGTGTGCCGGAGTGGGAAGAAAAGGGCGAATTCCCCCGGGAGCTTTTTGCCCGGGCCGGGGAGCTGGGTTTTCTGGGCCTGACCTTTCCCGAGGAATACGGCGGCAGCGGGGAGGACTACCTGGCCGGGGCGGTGTTTGTGGAAGAAGTGTACCGCTGCGGCTCGGCCGGTGTGGCGGCCGGGCTGGTGGCCAGCACGGGCATTGCCGCGCCCCAGATCTACAAATTTGGCAGTCCGGAGCTCAAAGAGCGCTTTTTGCCCCCCACCATCCGGGGAGAAAAAATCGGGGCTCTGGCCGTCACCGAGCCCAACGCGGGATCGGATGTGGCTTCCCTCCAGACCACCGCCCGGCGGGAGGGGGATTACTACCTGGTCAACGGCAGCAAGGTGTTCATCACCAACGGCGTGCGGGCTGACTATGTGGTGGCCGCGGTGAAAACCGACCCGGCGGCCGGCAAGAACGGCATCAGCCTGCTGGTGGTGGAAAAGGGCACGCCGGGATTTAGCGTGGTGCGCAAGCTGGATAAACTGGGCTGGCACACTTCGGATACCGCCGAGCTGGTCTTTGAGGACTGCCGGGTACCCCGGGGCAATCTGGTGGGGCAGGAAAACCTGGGCTTTTACTACCTGATGCAGAACTTCGTCTGGGAGCGGCTGAGCATGGCCCTGGGCGGCGTGGTGGGGGCGCAGCTGGCTCTGGAGGAGGCCCTCAGATATGCCCAGCAGCGGGTGCAGTTCGGCCGGCCCCTGAGCAAATTCCAGGCCATCCGCCACCGCCTGGCCGAAATGGCCGCCCGCACCGAAACCGCCCGCTGCCTCACCTATCACGCCCTGGCCCTGTTCGTCTCGGGCCAGGATGCCGTCACCGCCGTGGCCATGGCCAAGAACTACGCCTGTGAAACCGCCTGTTATGTGGCCGACGAGGCCCTGCAGATCCACGGCGGCTACGGCTACATGATGGAGTATCCCGTGCAGCGCCTGTGGCGGGACGCCCGGGTGGGCACCATAGGCGGCGGGACCACGGAAATTATGCGCGAAATCATTGCCGCCCGGCTGGTTAATGGCTAGGAAAGGAGCGATGCGCATGCTGGACAAATATTTCGACGAGATCAACGTGGGCGACCGGGCGGTGTCCCGGGGCCGCACCATCACCGAGGCCGACATTGTCCTCTTTGCCGCCTTCAGCGGCGACTGGTACCCGCTGCACTGCGACAAAGAATACGCCGCCGGCAGCGTCTTCGGCCAGCGCGTGGCCCACGGCATGCTGGTGCTCAGTGTGGCCACGGGAATGATTCCCATGAAACCCGGTGTAGTGCTGGCCTTTTACGGCATGGAAAAAGTGCGCTTCACCGCCCCCACCTTCATCGGCGACACTCTGCATGTGGAAGCCGAGGTGCTGGATAAAGCGGACAAGGGCAATTTCGGCGTGGTCACCATCAAACAGGAGATTAAAAACCAGCGCGGGGAAGTGTGCAATACCGCTCTTTTAAAAGTGGCTCTGCACAAAAAACCGGCCTGAAAAAGGGGAGCGGCCGGCCCAGGGCCGGTACCGCGCTTGATGGGAAAACATCAGCAGGGGGTGAGGGGCTTGAAAAGTGTGCGCATTGGGGCCGGGCAGGGTTTTTGGGGCGACTCCCCCTTCCCGGCCCTGGAAGTAGTGCAAAAGGGCGCTGTGCAGTATCTGGCCGGCGACGCTCTGGCCGAGCTGACCCTGGCCATACTGCAAAAGGCCCGCCAGAAGGATCCGGCCAAAGGTTATGTGGAGGATATGTTCTTTCAGCTGCTGCTGGCGCCCTGTTACCAGAAGGGCGTGAAAATCCTCACCAACGCCGGGGGCATCAACCCCCCGGGGGCCGGGCGCATGGTTTACGAACTGGCCCGCCGCATGGGGCTGAAAGGCTTGAAAATTGCCGTAATCACCGGCGACGACATCCTGCCCCGCCTGGGCGAGCTGCAAGAGCAGGGAGTGGATCTGCGCGATCTGGAGAGCGGCGGCGAGATCAGCAGCATTGAGGAGCGCATCCTCTTTGCCAACGCCTATTTGGGGGCGCAGCCCCTGGTGCAGGCTCTGGCTATGGGGGCCCAGGTGGTCATTGCCGGCCGCACCGCCGACCCGGCGCTCTTTTTGGCGCCCCTGGTGTATGAGCTGGGCTGGGATTGGGAGGACTGGGACCGCCTGGCAGCCGGCATCCTGGTGGGCCACCTCCTGGAGTGTTCGGCCCAGAGCACGGGCGGCAATTTCGGCGGCGACTGGTGGAACATCCCGGATCTGGAGCGCATCGGCTACCCGGTGGCCGAAGTTTACCAGGATGGCCAGGCCGTGCTGACCAAACCCCCGGGCACGGGCGGGCGGGTGGACATGGAAACCGTCAAGGAGCAGCTGCTCTACGAGGTGCACGACCCGGCCGCCTACATCACGCCCGATGTGGTGGCCGACTTTACCGCGGCGCGGCTGAGCCCGGACGGCCCCGACCGGGTGCGCATCAGCGGCATGCGGGGGCGGCCGCGGCCGGAAAATCTGAAAGTGTCCATCGGTTACAGCGACGGGTGGATGGGCGAGGCGGTAATCCGCTACAGCTGGCCCCACGCTCTGGCCAAGGCCCGCAAGGCCGAGGAAATCATCCGCAAACAGTTTGCCGCCCTGGGGCTGCAGTTTGAAGAAATTCTCACCGAGTACATCGGCTACAACTCGCTCAGCGGGCCGCTGGCCCACGGCGACGGATCTGACCTGAATGAAGTGGGCCTGCGCATTGCCGTGCGTACCCGCAGCAAGCAGGATGCCGCCCGCATGCCCCGCCTGCTGCCGCCCCTGGCCTTAAACGGTCCGCCCACGGCCAGCGGCGCCGGGGGTATCCCCAAACCCCGCGAGCTGATCGGCCTCTGGTCGGCCCTGGTGCCGCGGCAGGAGGTGGAAAAACAGGTGCAGATTGAGCTGCTGGAGGTGGAGTGAGCATGCCCCGCGTGCTGCTGGCCGAACTGGCCCACGCCCGTTCGGGCGACAAGGGCAACACGGTGAATATCGGCCTTTTCCCCTACCGGGAGGAGGATTATCAGTTAATCAAGGAGCAGGTGACCGCCGAGCGGGTCAGGGAGCACTTCCGCGGGCTGGTGGAAGGGGAAGTGGTGCGCTACGAGGTGCCCAACATCCGCGCCTTCAACTTTGTGCTGCGCGGGGCGCTGGGCGGCGGCGCTTCCCGCTCCCTGCGCAGCGACAACCTGGGCAAATGTTTTGGGGCCAACCTGCTGCGCCTGTATGTAGAAAAGGATTAGCGGAGGGATGAGCAATGGCAGGCAGCAGAATAGAGGTATGCGCGCCCATTGCCGGCGTTTTTTACCGCCGGCCGGCTCCCGGGGAGCCGCCCTATGTGGAAGTGGGCGACCGGGTGCAGAAAAAGCAGGTGCTGTGCCTGCTGGAAACCATGAAGGTTTTCCAGAAGATCAAAGCGCCGGCAGCCGGGCGGGTGGTGGAAATTCCCGCGGAGGACGGCCAGCCCGTGGCCGACGGCAGTGTGCTCCTGGTGCTGGAGGAGGACTGAGCGGTTGGCCTGCCGTTTGCCCGGGATGAACAAAGGGGCCGCTGGGGAGGCGGAACCAGTAAGGGAGGTAAGAGCATGTTTGACCGGGTGCTGGTGGCCAACCGGGGGGAAATCGCGGTGCGCATTATCCGGGCCTGCCGGGAGCTGGGCCTGGAGAGTGTGCTGGTGTGCTCGGAGGCCGACCGGCAGAGCCTGCCGGCCGAACTGGCCGACCGGGTAGTGTGCCTGCCCGGCTTTAAACCGGCGGAAACCTATCTGAATATGGCAGCCATCATCCAGGCGGCCCGGGAGGCCGGCTGCCAGGCCGTGCACCCCGGCTACGGCTATCTATCGGAAAACCCGCAATTTGCCCGCCGCTGCCAGCAGGCCGGGCTGGTGTTCATCGGCCCGTCGCCC
>NZ_JBRAJI010000036.1:0-29874 GCF_052744395.1 Desulfurispora sp.
CTGTGGATCAATTTTATTTGCACATAGTGGGTCAATTCTGTTGACAATCAACACTAGTCCAGATTGCCGTATAAAAATACCGGCAGCCCGGGTCTCGGGCTGCCGGTAAACATTTAATCCCTGTCGAATTCTTTGATCCCTTTTTTAATTTGCTCGGAAATCTGTTGCATCATATTGTGAAACGCTTCATGCGCCACTGCCGCCTGCCGGGCGATGGGATTGTTCAGCGCCTTGAGCTCGGCCGCTTCCAGAGCCTTTTTATCCTCCTCGGTCATCACATAGCCCGCCAGCTGCATTTTCTGGTATTTTTGCCGCAGAATTTGCGCTTCTTCCATCAGCTTTCTGGCTTCCTCGTCATGCAGCAGGGCCTTTTCGCACTGCTTCTTCAGCTTGAACTCCTCGGTGGAAGCGATAATCCTGCCCAGTTCCTTGCAGAGATTAAGAGCATCTTCAATGGTTGCCAACCAATTCACCTCCTGAAATCTTATTTTCTCCGCTCTGACATAAAATCCTGCATTGGTCCAGACAATAAAAAGGCGGCCGGTAAGCCGCCGTGTGGAACAAGTTACCTGTGTTGCGCTGTTTTGGGTACCCCGATACTGCTTTGCCTGGCTGTGAACAAACGCTCCATTTCGTATACTTTGGATTCGTCAGCGAGGATGATGCTGGTGATTTCCTGAAAAATTTCAATGCTGCGGATCATGCCGATTACCCGTTCTTCCTCCACAACCGGCAAAATGTTGGTTTGATACTTACCCATACCGTAAACCGCCTTGATCAGCGGATCATCGGCGTTAACGCAAAAGTCCACCGGGCGCATGATTTCTCTGACCCTGCGTTCGGCCGCGTCCAGGCAGCGCTCGGTAAAGAGCCCTTCCCAGAACACCGGAATGGCCCAGGCTGCATCAACCGTCCAGCCCCGGTAGGTGCCACCTTTCAAGTACTGCGGTTCGATGGCCCGCATCAGATCTTCCAGACTGACCAGACCGGTCAGCAGATTGTTTTCGTAAACCAGCACCGCCCTGGTCTGGACATCGCCGCCAGCTTGCGGGCAGGAGCGCTTGAGAGCAGCGGCCACTTCCCGGAAGGTGGCGTCAGAGGTAACGGCGGGGTACTGCTCTACATTGACCATCAGATCCCTGACCTGGCGTTCGGTAAACATGTTTTGCATAGCAATCCCTCCTTGGTTTGTTTTGGTAAATTGATTCACACCGGCGCCATTACAACAGCGCATTCTTTTCCAGGCGGCGGGGCAATTGTTTTATTCCCAGCAGCGATAGGATATCCTCCTGCAGGCTGTTGGGCGGTGTAATATAGCGCAGCTCCTCATTCTGGCAGATATTGACGGTGAGTTTGATATCCTCCAACAATTCCAGAGCGTGTTCCGGGCTGATTTCCAGCCCGCCCCGGGAGAGGATTTTCTCCAGAGTTTTTTTGATCAGGTAAGCGAGCACGCAAACAAATACATAGCCGCGGAGCTGGCTTTCGGAGTTAATGCCTGTGCTCTGTTCGTGCTTCTTGATCAGGCGGAATTCCTCCCGGGCCAGGGTGTAGTCCTGATAGGCGGCGATAATCTGTCCGGCACTCAAGTAGTGACAATTGGTTTTGATTAAAAACTTGCCGCTTAAGGCCAGCTCTTTTTCCACCTCCAGTAACCTGCTCTCCAGGCGCTTGGCCTTGCCGGCCGCCTGCAGAGGAGCCAGGCAGATGAGATACCGGTGACCTCGCCAAACCACTTCCCGGTAAAGCAGATTGTCATGCAATCTGGTGAAGGCGGTGGCTGGCGCATAAAAATGCTGGGTCAGAGCGGTAGCCTCATGATTAAAGCGTACCGGCATGCCCACAATGTACTCCTGGCCGTAAGCTTGCAACAATTGCAGGTTTTCTTCCGTAATGATCTGCTGATCGCCCACAAAAACACAATTCTTAATCTGATACTGACCTTTGATTTCTGATATGCGGCGGGGAACCGTTTCACCGTCGGCCAGGTGCCCCAAAAACATGCGGTGGCCAAAGGGCAGACCGCTTTGGTTGACCAGCAGGGCCAGATCCACCTGGCGCCGTTCCAGCGGAGTGGCGATGAAGGGGCGACCCGAGCCACCCGGCCGCCCATTGCCGGAAGGCGATTGCTCCAGGTAACCGCGGGTGAGATGGCAGAAAATAATCTGATCATGGTCCGGGCAGAATTTTTGTACAACTTGAAAAAGGGCTTTTTCTAGTTCTTCCTTAATGGTGGCCAGGTTGGTCAGGGTGCGGGAAAACTGGTCTGGACTGATGCTGGTATTTTCCAGATGGGGCAGGTAAAGTTGTTCGTACCATTCGGTAATCCGGCGCATATTGTGCTTTTTCACTAGCTGATGGATGGTCAGTATTTCTGCCAGCAGGGGAGTATGGGGCAGTGCACCGGAGCACTTTTGGATATGTTCGGTAATTTGCAGTATCTGCCAGATCTTGTGGATGGCCAGCACGTTGCCGAATTCCAGTACACGCTGGGTGACCAGGGCGCTGTCCAGCCCTTCCGGCAAGCCGCATATTTTGGCCAGCCCGCTGATCAGCCCCTGAACTTTTTCGGGTGTCAGTTCCTCAATGTTCCCCAGATTGGCGATGACCCTCTGTTTAACCTTGTTGCCCTCCCGGTAGTTCTCAATTAGCTTGACATAGGTGTATTCTTTGCCGTTGCTTTTGCTGGTAATTTTACGGAAAAACATCGTCCCAGTCACCACCCTTGATAGTGTTGACACTACATGTGATAATGATTACTAGTACATATCACCGGCCATTGCTGCGCCGGACCTGTCACTACAGGGCTTTGGATTCAGGGGGTTTTGATTTAGATTTTGTCACCAGCCTGGAATGACAAATTCAGCCGTCGACTTCCCTGATGGAAGTTAAATATATCACAAGCCTAGAACAAATGAGCCAAGTGCAATATTGTTATGCAGATACCGCTGTTAATATGGATTATAATACAACCATAGTATTTGTGCAATAATGTACAAGTCTCTGGGCTATAATTCCAATATTCATAATATTCTTACATATTCTCAGGCTGCTGTTGAAGCAAATAGTCCAGTGTGACAAAGGAATAACCTTTTTGTTGCAAGGTTTGAAGCAGCATGGGCAGGGCCTCTACAGACTTTCGCCTGTCCAGGCGGCCGTCATGAACCAGAATAATGGCTCCCGGCCCGGTTCTGGCTACCGCCCGTCTAACCATGTCAGCCGGTGTGGGGCAATTCCTGTTTTCCAGGCAAACCGTCCACAGCACTGTTTGCAGTCCCTGCTGCCGGGCTGCTTCCATGCCTTCGGCGGTGACAATTCCCCGGGGCGGGCGATAATAAACCGCTTGCAAACCGCTGATTTGCTGCAGTAACTGGTTGGTGCGGGAAAGTTGCTGATTGTACTCCGGCAGAGTAAGCGTTTCTACACCGGGATGGGTGAAGGTGTGATTGGCCAGAGCATGCCCCCGCTCAAAAATCAGGCGGGTCAGTTCCGGGTATTCCCGGACGGACTGGCCGATGACAAAAAAGGTGGCCGGGACATGATATTCATCCAGGATGCGTAAAATAGACAGGGTATAACGGGGATCCGGTCCGTCGTCAAAAGTCAGGGCGACAATCTTTTCCGTGGTGGCGGCAGCGCGCACCGGCGGGGTGTAGGCGGCAAAATATAGCGGCAGGGCATGATAGTTCCAGGTGCTGCGGGCCTTTTCCCATATCTGGGCCCATCGGGTTTCCGGCAGCAGGGTGGTGGCTGACAGCAGCAGGAACAGGGCGATGAGAGGGGCTGCCCATATTTTTTTCATGCTGTTATTCCCTCCCTGGTTACAAAAAAACCTGCTGACCATCATTTTGTTTTAAAATGCTGGTAGCAGGTTGACCGGTCAATCAGTCATTTTGCGCAACTCGCCCTTGAGCAGCTTGCCGGAAGTGGTCTTGGGCAGGTTTTCCACAAAGCGGAAATAGCGGGGTATCTTGTACCTGGCCAGCTTTTCTGCGCAGAAACCGCGCAGTTCTTCTTCATCCAGGCGCCGGCCGTCCCGGGTGAGGATAAAGGCCAGCACTTCTTCGCCCATGATCGGGTCGGGTACGCCCACCACGGCTGCTTCAAAGATGGCGGGGTGGGTGTACAGCACTTCTTCCACTTCCCGGGGGTGGATGTTCAGGCCACCCCGGATGATCAGGTCTTTTTTGCGATCAACTATAAACAGGTATCCGTCCTGGTCCATATAGGCCAGGTCACCGGTGTGGAACCAGCCGTTGCGCAGGGCCCAGCGGGTTTCTTCCTCCCGGTTGTAATAACCGGCCATCACATTGGGGCCACGGACAATGATTTCGCCCACCTGCCCCACCGGTACTTCCCGGTCTTCGTAATCCACAATTTTTACTTCCACTCCCGGTATAGGCAGTCCAATGGAGCCGGGCTTCTTTAAACCAAAGACCGGGTTGCTGGTGACCACGGGCGAGGTCTCGCTCAAACCATACCCTTCCGTAATTTCAAAACCAAATCTGGCAGCAAACTTGTGGAAAACTTCCACCGGCAGCGCAGCTGCCCCGGTGAAGGCAATGCGCCAGGAAGATGTATCGTAGGTGCGGGGTGGTTCGTATTCCACCAGCAGAGCATACATGGTGGGCGGTCCGAAGTAAATGGTAATTCTCTCTTTTTCCACAGTTTCCAGCAGCGGTTGGGGTCCGGCCCACTGGTCGTGAATAACCAGCGTGGCTCCGCAGATCAAACTGCTGTTCATAATGCAGGTCTGGGCAGCAGAATGGTAAACCGGCGCGATGAGCAGTGCCCGGTCCTGTTCAGTCGTTCGGCACAACTGGGCAAAGGTCTGGGCGTTGCTGAACAGGTTGTGATGGGTGAGCATGGCTCCCTTGGGAGTTCCCGTTCCACCGGCCGTATACAATATTTCTGCTACATCGTCCCGGTGAAAGTTGCCCGGGCTGAAGTATCTGTCGGTACCGGCTTCCATAACACGCTTGAAGGAATGCATTTTGGGGCCCACCGGGTTGGAACGGGTGACAATCAGGCCATAATTTACAGGTATTTCCTGGGTCAGCTTGTTCAGGACGGGTGCAGCCAGCGGGTCGCAGATCACCGCCGCCGGCAGGGCGTCGCGCATGATTACCCCCAGCTCATTGGCTGTATACTGGGGATTGACCGGTACAATAATCGCACCCAGGCGCAGGATGGCATAATAGGAGATCACAAATTCCGGGCTGTTTCCCAGTGCTACCAGTACCCTGTGACCGGGTCTGAGGCCTAGTTTGCGCAGGCCGCCGGCCAGCTGGTTGACCAGCTCATCCAGTTGCTGGTATGTTATTATTTGATCCCGGTAGACAATAGCCTGATGGGCAGGAAAAGTGCGGGCTATTTCGGCCAGTCGTACAGGCAGATTCATATGGTAAACACCTCCCGGGGTGGTGGATGGTGCAGTCAAGAACTATTGTCTTAAAATTCGCTTTAATAGTTAAAAATCCTGCCTTGCAGCAATAATAAAATGTTGTCCTGACGGCAGCGGAGGAGAGGTGAGATGGTTTATGTCCAACGAACAAAAAACGGCAAAGCGGGACAGGAGCCCGGGTGGCGGTATCAGGATAGGCCGGCTGAAAGTTGATCCGGTGTTTATGCTGTTGTTTCTCTTTCTGACTTTCTCATCACTGGGTTTGTTAATATTTATACTACTGAGCGTTAAATAAATTCCCCTCCCGGGAAACCGTTCTCCGGCCGTAGAGCTTACGCAATGTGGCCGTGCTCATAACCAGCAGGCGGGCTTCCAGCCTGGTCTGCTGGTTTTCTATGCGCGCTTGGCCTGCCGGATGCCAGAGGCGCAGCAGTGTTCTCTGGTACCAGGTGATTACCCGGCTCAGCCACCCGCTGGTGAGCGGGTATACACCGAATCCCAGTTTTTCTGCTCCCCGGTGCAGTATGGTGATGCCCACCAGGGCGCGCACCTGGCTCAGTTCCGGGCATTGTTCAATATGACGCGCTAAAGCCGGCAGGCTCCTCTGTACGGCCCGCAGGGTGCGCAGGGCGATTCTTTCCGTACTGCCGGCGCCGGCTGTGAGTTCCTGCAGGTAATCGTTATCCAAATGCAGTTCCAGGACAGGTTGCCGGCTGGTGAGGGTGGTGCCGTCCGGCAGTAACAGCGGGCGCCCGCGGTAGCGGCGCAGGGCCAGGCGAAAAACCGTGGGGCGGCCGTTGTCCGAGAGCCTTTGGATGCGGGCCAAACGGGCGAACAATTTTTCCCACAGATCCAGCCAGATGCGCCTGGGTCTGGTCTGCAGCAGTTCGGAGAGAGGCACAATCTGCCAGCCCCTTTCCCGGAGTTGTCGGATAATCCTGGGCAGCGCGTCAATGGTGTGCTGGGGGGCGCCGGGAGCGGCCCCGCAGGTATGGTCGCTGTCATGGAAGATTAAAACATGACCGGGCTGGATCTGCCGTAAAACCAGATGATAAATTTTATCGGCCGAGGTGTTCCTCAGCCAGTCCCAGCTCATGAATGACCACAGGACCAGTCTGATATTCCTGGCGTAACAGTAACACAGGTGCATCAAATTGCAAATTCCCCAGGGGGGGCGGAAGTAACGGGGCTTTTGCCCGGTGATTTCTTCAATGGTCCGGCTGGTCAGGTGTAGATCGCTGACTACATGGTGCGGCCCGAGTAACCACGGCAGCTGATGGCGGTAGCTGTGTATACCGATTTCATGCCCGCTTTTGTGCATGCGCCTGATCAGATGCGGGAAACGGCGGGCCCGTTCACCCAGTACGAAAAAACAGGCGGGTACCCGTTCTTGTTCCAGAACGTCCAGCAACTGCTCGGTGAAGACGGGGTGGGGACCGTCATCAAAGGTTATGGCCACCCGGGGGCAGGATGCTTCGCCCCTACGCCGGCAGAACATGCCCAGGCGGGTCAGCAGGGTGGGTACAATGGTGTACAGAATGATCAGGGCGGCCAGAAAGAAGCAAATTGTAGCCGGGTCAATGTTCATGCTCACCGGATTCACCTTCTGTATTCAACGCGGATGTCAGTGTGCAAAAGTATACTGTTCCCACCGCAGCCAGCAGGAACGCTGCTGCTAGCAGAGTGAAGGATGGGGTGAAATAACGTGCTGTGAGGGCGCCCACGAGATTTCCCAGAGAAAGTCCCAGACCCTCCACGGTGGCAAAGACTCCCCAGCCGGTGGCCTGCTGCTCGGGTGGTATCAGACGGGCCAGCAGGTTGTTCCAGGCCGGTAAAATAGCGGCATAGGACAGGCCCAGCAGAACTGCCAGAGCAAATATAGTTCGAATATCTTGAGCTGTTCGCAGGGTTAAAAGCACCAGGGCCGTGGCCACAAAACCGGTGCTCAGCTGGTGGCGGGGTCCTGTCCGGTCGGCCAGGCAGCCGAAAGGGTACAGGGCCAGGATGGCGGCAGCACCGCCGCAAATGACCAGCCAGGAATATTCTGCTCCGGTCATTCGCCAGCTGACCCGAGCATACACCGGCAGGACTGGCAGCAGCATCCCGGCGGTGAGGATCTGGGTAAACATGCCGGGCAGGATGAAACGGACAAAGAAATCCTGCCCCAGCATCTGTTGTACTGTTGCCAACAGGTGGTTCGGGTCCCGGTCATGGGATGGCCAAACAATTGGTTGCTGGCAGGCTCTTTTGTGGTAATACCAGCAGCAGATGGTGGCCAGGATTAAAAGCACGGTCAACCCGGCCAGCGCAGCAGCAGGCAGGTAGTCCAGCCAGAAATTCAGTCCTACCAGCCCGGCACCGTTGCCCCCCATCCAGGCGGCAAAAACCAGACCCATGCGGGAAGCCCGCCGGGGGTGTCCCACAGGGGCCACCTGGCTGATGATTCCCGGCCAGGTAAATGACACGGCGATCCCGCTGGCCAGAGCCAGGGCAATCAGCAGGCCTGGAGAAGGGGTTTCCCAGATCGGATAAAAAAGACAGGTGGTGCAGAACATACCGGCAGTGATCAACGCGGGACCGTGGCGGTCAATTAACCGGCCGGCTATTATTTTGCCGGCTGTTTCGGCAAAATAATGAGCGGCGGTGGCACCACCCGCCACCATCAGGTGATAGTTTTGCTGAGCCGCCAGCGCAGGCAGGTAACTGAAAAAAACCGCGCTGCGGACCGTTTCCAGCAGAAACAGAGCCAGTACAAGCAGCTTATACATGCGCGCACCTGATGAACAAAATTCCTGGGAGTTTTGTACCCAAAATAAATTATAGTTGATCCGTCAGCTTTGATCCATAATTCCTGAACGTCCGGCTAAATATTCAGTATGTCCTGCCAGGACATTTTCCCGGTCTGGTGGCAACTTGTTTGTTTGTGGCAGTGTGTTGCAATATGATGGCAAATATTGTGCCTGTCCTCCGGCGACAAAAATTGATATGATCTTTTGTGTCGAATACTGTCACCGGGAGGATTGTCATGACAAGAAGATGTGGCTTCGTTGTTCTGCTGGCTTGCTGGTTGGTTATGATTATGAGCGGTACGGCCCGGGCCTCCACCCTGTTCAGCGGTCCCTTAAAACCGGGGGACAGGGGTACACAGGTGGCTTATTTGCAGCAGGCGCTGGCGCGCCAGGGGCTGTTTCCGGCTCAGCTGATTACCGGCTACTATGGCAGTATCACCCGTGGTGCCGTGCAGAATCTGGAAAAGAAATATGGCCTGCCGGTCGACGGCCGGGTGGCTCAGGCCGAATGGTCCATACTTTTTGGTACATCCGCGGTTGCTCCGAAAAACAAACGTCTGGTGCTGGGATACTATACAACTGACTATCCGGGTGATCAAGCATCTTATCAGGATTTGGCTACATATGCCGGTTATATTGACCAGATTGCCACCTTTGATTGCTGGGTGAATGAAAACGGTTATTTGCAGGGAGTGCCTTCGGCCGATGCGCTAAAACTGTCCCGGCAGAAGAATGTGGGGATGCAGCTGCTGGTGCACAACTTCATGAATGGGGGATTTGCCGGTGACTTTATCTTGAGGGTTCTGGAAAACCCCCGTTCCCGGCAGACTCTGGTGCGGGAAATTGTTTATGTGGTGAACAAATACAGCCTGGCCGGTGTAAACATTGATTTTGAAGGAATTCCACCTCGGGGGCGCCAGGTATATACCACCTTTGTCCGGGAACTGGCCGGGCGCCTGGCGGGAGAGGGCCGGTTGCTGACCCTGTCCGTGCCGGCCAAGAGTGCTGACAACCCGTACAATAGCTGGTCGGGCGCCTATGACTATGCCGCTCTGGGCCAACTGGCTGATTATCTGGCTATCATGACCTACGACCAGCACTGGTGGGGGGGGGCTCCAGGACCGGTAGCCTCCCTGCCCTGGGTGGTGTCGGTCCTGGATTATGCCACGGCGGTGATCCCGGCACAAAAAGTCCTTCTGGGTATAGGCTGTTACGGGTATGACTGGCCGGAGCAAAGAGTGGGTCGGGCGGTCAAATGGAAAGACATGCCCGCTCTGATCGCCAGAACCGCGCAGCCACAATGGAGTGAGCAATACTCCGTACCCCATCTGGTTTACTGGCAGGGAGGAGTAAAACACCAGGTGTGGTTTGAAAACAAGTACAGCCTGGCGATTAAGCTGAAACTGCTCAGCAGTTACAACCTGGGTGGAATTGCCGTCTGGCGTCTGGGATATACGGATGCCCAGTTCTGGCAGACAGTAGCGGCCGGTTTGCGCTAACTTACGGGCGGCTGACTGCCAGTAGATAGATTTCTTTGGTGGCACCCGTATTGATGCTTTGTTCAGCCTGCTGGAGAGTTTTCAATTGTTCACCGGTAAGCTCGGCTACCTGCATGCCTTTGGCATCAATCTGGCACATGTTTGATCCCTCCTGAATAACCATAGTGTATTAGTATTGATGTAAATATTATTAGCACAGAATAACTTTTTAAACCTCACCAAAAAGGAATTGATTTTTATTCTCAAGCGCACTATAATGGTTAATGAAAACGGTTATCCTTTTCAGGAGGGTAAATATGACCACGCTGGATCGGGTGAAAAGAGGCCAGGCAGTACAGATTGCTGCCATTGAAAACGAACAGATGCGGGCTCAGGCCATTCGCTTCGGGATTGCGGAAGGGGCTGTGGTTACCTGTCAGGAAATTGTACCGGCCGGGCCTGTTGTGATTGCCCGTTCCAACCAGGAGATAGCCATTGGCCGGCACCTGGCCAGGAAAATTAAAGTGAAATGCCTGCCGGAGCAGGAGGGACAGGGCAAGTGCAGCCAGTGCTCCAAAGCCCGCAAGACTGGTTGGAAGTCCCGGATATTCACCAACTTGCTGAATATTATATCATGACGACTCAATAGCGCTATGCAGCCCGCCGGCAGGTCGGGCTTTTTCCTTTTTGTCGTTACCAAACTAAACTGCACCGGTGCCAAACGGCAAAGGTGCGGTTGTAATCATTACGGTTATGACATATTCTGGTCTTACGGGATTAATTTAGCTGAATGCAGGGTGAGGATATGCATATCTGCCGGAAGGTCAAAGAAGGATTGGGTTTGCAGGGGCGCTGTATTGTGCTGGTGGGCAATCCCAATGTGGGCAAGACAGCGCTGTTCAATGCCCTGACCGGTACATATGTTGATGTGAGCAATTTTCCCGGCACAACGGTGGATGTGGTTTACCGGGCGCTGGGACAGGACCTGTTGCTGGATACGCCGGGCGTCTACGGTTTGTCCTCTTTTACAGCAGCGGAAAGGGTGACCCGGGAAGCGGTGGCCGGCGCCGATCTGGTGATCAATGTGATCTCGGCGTTGCATCTGGAAAGGGATTTGTTTTTAACCCTGCAGCTGATCGATGCCGGGTTGCCCCTGGTGGTGGTTTTGAATATGGTAGATGAAGCGGCGGCCAGGCAGGTGGAAGTCGATCACCGTGCTCTGGCCGGGTTGCTGGGTGTACCCGTGGTACCGGCCGTGGCGGTGGAAAAGCGGGGAGTGAGGGATGTTTTAGAGGCGCTGTCCGCGGCCCGGGCTGGCCGAGCGCCGCAAGAACTGGAGGACAGGCTGGAGGAAGTGATGGGCAAATACCGGGTTTCCCGCCTGGAAGCGCTGCTCTGGCTGGAAGAAGACGATAGCGCCGCCGGGCGGATGGGACTACCGGAGCGGGGCGGCCGGGACCGGTTATATCTGGAGAGGCGGCGCCGGGTTAATGAAGTTGTCGGCCAATTGCGCGGGCGGCCTGGCGGGCAAAAAACAGCAGCGGATCGCCTGGGTCACTGGCTGATCCATCCGGTAACGGGGATACCTTTTCTAATACTTGTGCTGGCGGCTCTTTATTACCTGGTGGGAGTGGTTTTTGCCGGGCACATTGTGGATTATACCGAGGGTGTACTGATGGAGCAGTATTACCAGCCGGTAATACGTCAGTTTCTAGCTCAGTTGGTTAGCCCGGCTTCGGTACCGGGAGAGATTTTGGGCGGTGAATTCGGCCTTCTGACCATGGCTGTGACATACCTGCTGGGGCTGTTGCTACCGCTGGTGGTTGGTTTTTTTTTGGCGCTGGCCTTGCTGGAGGACAGCGGATATCTGCCCCGTATCGCTATTTTGATGGACCGGGCCATGGCCGGGCTGGGGTTGAACGGGCTGGCCATCATTCCCCTGGTGCTGGGGTTTGGTTGTGTGACCATGGCGGCTATTACCACCCGCTTATTGCCGGGGGAAAGGGAAAGGCGCATTGCCATATTTTTGCTGGTACTGGCGGTTCCCTGTTCGGCGCAGCTGGCCTTTGTCGCCGCGGTTCTGTCCGGGCTGGGGCCGGCCTATCTGGTGCTTTATATCCTTATTGTGCTGAGCATACTTACCGCAGCCGGTCGCCTTTTGGCCAGGGTATTGCCGGGCCAGAGCCAGCCCCTCTGGGTGGACCTGCCGCTCTTGCGCTGGCCGCGCCCGGCCAATGTGGGTACTAAAACATGGCAGAGAACGCGGGATTTCATGCGGGAAGCTGTGCCGATTTTCATGGGCGGTGCGCTGCTGCTGGGCATATTAAAAGTATCGGGCTGGCTGGCATTTTTACACCGGATGCTGCAGCCGGTAACCGTCAGCTGGCTGCATCTGCCGCCGGAAACAGCCAGCGCCTTTATCATGGGCTTCATCCGGCGCGATTTTGGAACAGCCGGCATTTTGCATCTGAAGCTATCCGCGCTGCAGCAATTCGTGGCCCTGGTCACCCTGACCCTCTTTGTGCCTTGTATAGCATCGGCCATGGTTATTTTCAAAGAAAGAGGCGGGCGGGAAGGAACGCTGATGTGGTTGGCCGTAATAGGACTGGCTTTCGGCAGCGGCGGTATCATCACCCGGGGGTTGGAAATTTTACAGGACCTGTTTCCGGGCACGGCTTTCTGGATGGCCAGTGCGGTTCTGCTGCTGTTGCTGGTCGGGCCGGCCCTGTTCGGGACAGGTGCGGGCAGCAGGAAGGAATTTTAGGAGCGGTGTTAAATAAGTATGCTTGTGAATATACTGCGGGGGGAGTGGAGGAGGATCAGCGGAGAGACCGATGCCGGCACCGGGAAAAAGTTCCGGCGGCATGCCCTGGTGCCGGTACTGCTATGGGGAATAATCTGTTTATTTTGCGCTCAACCGGTGCTGGCCCAACCGGAGGAGCCGGCTGTTGCTGCGCAGGGGGCTATTCTGATCGACCTGGCTACCGGTCAGGTTCTCTATGCCCGGAACGCGCAGGAGCGCCTTTACCCGGCCAGCACCACCAAAATCCTCACCGCCTGGCTGGCGATCAAACACGGCCGGTTGGATGATCGGGTGACCATTGAGCCGGAAGATGTGGGCTGCGAAGGTAGTTCCGTGGGCTTGCAGGTGGGCGAACAGGTCAGGCTGGAGGATCTGCTTTACGCTCTCATGCTCAGTTCGGACAACGATGCAGCGCAGGCCATCGCCCGGCATGTGGCCGGTTCGGTGCCGGATTTTGTGGATATGATGAACCGGGAAGCCGCCGCTCTGGGAGCGAAAAACTCACATTTTGCCAATCCCAACGGTTTGCCCGATCCCAACCACTATGTCACGGCGGCCGATTTGGCTCTCATTGCCCGGCAGGCCATGCAGGAGGAGCGCTTTCGCCGGATTGCCGGTACCTACCAGTATCACTTCCGGCGCTGGCTGCCGGAGCCGGTACGGGGCATTCCCCAGGAGCACTTTGTCAATCACAACAAGCTGCTCTGGCCCGGTTCCCGATATTTTTACCCCGGGGCCACCGGGGTAAAAACCGGTTATACCAGTGCGGCCGGCAATTGTCTGGTGGCAGCAGTACGCCGGGGCGAAACCGAACTTCTCACGGTGGTGCTCAAGGATAGCGCTCCGGATTTTTACCTGGATACCATCAGAATGCTGAATTATGGTTTTAGTAATTTTATCCGGGTGAAAGGGCTGGAAAAGGGGCAGCAGCTGGACGAGGTGAAGTTGCCCGGGGCCGTGGAAGAACGATGGCCGGTTCTGGCGGGTGATGATTTCTATTATTTGCAAAAAAAGGGGGCAGCCAGTCGAGTCACCACCCGTCTGGTTCTGGAGCCGCAGCTCAGGGCTCCCCTGGCGGCCGGACAGACTGTGGGTCGGGTGGAAATTTACCTGGACGGCAGTAAAATTGGCCAGGTACCTCTGCTGGTAGGGGTGGATGTGCCGGCTTTCTGGTGGGGCAAGCGCTTTCTGCTGGCCGGAGCGGTGCTGCTCGGCCTGCTGTGCTGCGTCGTGTGGCAGATCCGGCGCTACCATAGAAGGCGGCGCTGGGCCCGGCGCCGGGCGGCTGCTATACGATTAAAATAGCAATTTTATAGTGAACATAGTTTCTTTATCATTGACAGCAAAATTGGCATAAATTATACTGAAATAAAGATGTGCCCCGGGGTGATGACTGTGTCCGACAGCAGCCTGCTCGCTCATTTTGCCAAAAAACTCCAGGCCGGTGATTGTAAGCTGACACCACGCCGGGAGCATGTCTTGCGGGTGATGCTGGAAAACAAGGATAAACACCTGAGTGCCGAGGAAGTTTACAATCTGGTCAAATTGCGCGCACCTGAAACAGGGCTGGCTACCGTGTACCGGACACTGGAGCTGTTTAGTGAACATGACATTATTCACGGTATGGATTTCGGTGACGGACGCAAGCGCTATGAGCTGGTTGACCCGGCTGACGACGGACACCATCACCACCATCTGATCTGTACCAGGTGTGGAAAAATAATGGAAGTAGATGAAGATTTGCTGGAGCACCTGGAACACAAAATTTCATCAAAATATGACTTTCAAATTGACGATCACCAGTTGAAGGTCTTCGGACTTTGCCGCGATTGTCAGAAAAAGAAAAAACCCTGAGATTAGGGCAGGGTTTTTTCATTGTGACAATATGTGAAAAATATCACATCATGTTGTCGGTATAAAAAGCGGTGCGATTTGATCCAATGTAATGAAAAATTAAGCAACGTTAAAGGAAATTTAATACCTGTTATCCACTTTTACTATATAATGTGGTTATGGTGGATATAATTGGCATTTGCCCTGGTATTAATGACAGCTCTGTAGCATACACATTTAGAGTCGGTTTTGGGGTGAAGGCCTGGTTTAACTCCAGAAAAAGAGCTACAAGGGGTGTTGTCCATGTCATCAGGGCGTTTTATCAGTTGTATGGAAACCATGTTTCAGGGACCGGGAACAGTTTTTACATACTGGGAGCTGGGCCCCTCTCTGGCGGGCCGGTTGAAACCCGGGGACAGGCTGCTGCTGCGGCTTTACCGGGTTGAGGGTGCCGGCAGTTGCCTGCTGGTGGAACAGGAGTTGCCCCCCGGTACCACGGACTGGTATTTTCACAACCTTGCTCCCGCTGCTGTTTACTATTGCGAAATTGGCATCCGGGAGGAAGATCTGTATTTGGCTCTGTTGCGTTCCGAGCCCGTAGCCACCCCTCCGGCACCGGTGGCTTACGGGGAGTGGCTGGCCGGGCTGCTGGCTGGCCAGCCGGTGCGACCGCCGGCGGGTGCCTTTGTGGGAGAGAAAAAGTATCTCTCCCACCCGGCGCAACCCGCCGTGCCGGCCTGGAGTACGGTCGATGCGCTGGGGGGGATGTATTTTTACACCGGCATACTGGCCGGCTGATCTGCGGGAGGGAAGAAAATGGCCTACCTCATGCTGGTTTTGCACAGCCACCTGCCCTTTGTGCGGACTCTGGAGCCCGGGCTATCCCTGGAAGAGCGCTGGCTATATGAAGCGGTCCGGGAGTGTTATATACCCCTGCTTATGCAATTAGAAGAACTGGTGGCTTCGGGTAAAAAGTTTCGCCTGGCCGTATCGCTATCCCCTCCCCTGCTGGCCATGCTCAGTGACGAACTGCTGCAGAGCAAGATAGCCCGGATGTTGGAAAAGAGCCTCGACCTGGCCCGGATGGAATGCCAGCGGACAAAAAATACCGAATTCTATCCCGTTGCCTCCATGTACCTGCAGCAACTCACCGAGATTCGCAGGTACTTTTTGTTCTGCGATGGTAATCTGCTGCCGGCATTCAAGAGACTGGCCGAGCTTGGTTATCTGGAGTTATTTACCTCCTGTGCCACACACGGCTTTTTGCCGCTCATGAAAAGCCGGGAAGTGCAGAGGGCGCAGGTGCGGATCGGGCTTAAGGAGTTTGCCCGCCATTTTGGCCGGCCGGCGGCGGGCATCTGGCTGCCCGAGTGTGGTTACCTGCCGGGATTGGAAACCATCCTGCGCGAGGAAGGGGTAAATTACACTTTTGTGGATACGCACGGCGTGCTAAGCTCCCTGCCCCGGCCCCGTTACGGAATTCATGCTCCAGTCACTCTGCCTGGGGGACTAAAGGTTTTTGGTCGCGACCCGGACAGTACCAGTCAGGTCTGGGAGCGGCGGGGCGGTTTTCCCGGGCACCCGCTATACAGGGAATTCTATCGCGATATCGGTTATGAGCTGGATCTGGATTACCTGGCACCCTGGTTGCCCGGTAACCGAATCCGGGTGGATACGGGCTTCAAGTATCATGCCATTACCGGCCGGGGGGAGGAAAAAGAGGTCTACCGGCCGGAACTGGCGCGGACGCTGGTTAAACAGCATGCCCGGGAATTTTTGCAGGCCCGCTGCAAACAGGCCGAACGGCTGGCTTCCTACATGGAGCGCCCCCCGCTGGTGGTAGCTCCTTATGATACCGAGCTTTTTGGACACTGGTGGTTTGAGGGTCCGTGGTGGATCCGGGAGGTGCTGGAACAGGCGGAGCAATATCCCGATCTGGAACTGGTTACCCCCTCCCAGTATTTATCCCTGCATCCGGAAAATCAGACTGTGCGCATGTCGGCCTCCAGCTGGGGCGAAGGCGGATACAACTATGTCTGGCTCAATAGCAGTAACGACTGGATTTACCGCTACCAGCACCGGGCGGAGAGAAGGCTGGTGGAAACCTGCCGGGAATATACTTCTCCGGCGCCGCAGCAATGGCGGGCCTTAAACCAGGCCTGTCGGGAACTGCTGTTAGCCCAGAGCAGTGACTGGGCATTCATCATGAAGCAAAACACCACTGTAGAATATGCCACCCGCCGGTTCAGGCAGCATATCGATAATTTGTTCTGCCTGCTGGATCAGTTGGACCGGGGCAGGCTGGATGAAGCCTGGTTGGATGAGCTGGCCAAAACCAATAATATTTTCCCCTGGCTGGATTACCGCCTGCTGGGAGGGGAGCTGGCCGGTAACCGGGGGAATGGTGGCCCTGCGCTGCGGGTGCTCATGCTGTCCTGGGAATTTCCGCCTCGCACGGTGGGTGGTCTGGCCAGACATGTGCACGATCTCTCCCGGGCGCTGGTGGAGCTGGGTGTGGAAGTGCATGTGCTTACCTGTCCGGCTGGCCGGGCGCCAGAGTGCGAACAGCAGGGGAATCTATATATTCATCGCGTTGCCCAGCACAAACTGACGGCGAGCGATTTTATGACCTGGCTGGGCCAGCTCAATCGGGGCATGCTGGAGCTGGCCGGGGTTTTAACCAGAAAGTATCGCTTTGATCTGGTGCATGCTCATGACTGGCTGGTCAAGGAGGCAGCGGCCCAGATTGTCGCTTCCAGCGGGCTGCCGCTGCTGGTGACCATTCATGCTACTGAGCATGGCCGCAACAACGGCCTGCATAATGATGTGCAGCGTTATATTCACCAGCAGGAAAGAGAGCTCACCCACTTGGCTGGCCGGGTGATTTGCTGCAGTGCATACATGGCGACGGAGGTAGCCGAGCTTTTCCAGATAGGGCGGGACAGGATAGAGGTCATCCCCAACGGGGTGAACGTGGCCAGTGTGCAACTGGATGAAAAATTGCGGGGAGAAGTGGAGAGAGTACCGGGCCGGTTGGTATTTCTGGGGCGATTGGTGCCGGAGAAGGGGGCCCAGGTGTTGATTCAGGCGCTGGCTCTGCTCAAGTCCGGGTTTCCCCACGTTCATCTCTTGCTGGCCGGACGAGGTCCTTACGAGCAGGCGCTCAAGGAGCTGGTCACGCAATGCCAGGTGGCCGACAGGGTGGAATTTGTCGGTTTTGTCAACGATCTAGGGCGGAATATTTTGCTGGCCAGCGCCCAGGTGGCGGTGTTTCCCAGCTTATACGAACCTTTCGGCATTGTAGCCCTGGAAGCCATGGCAGCCGGCGTTCCCGTCGTGATTGCCGATACCGGGGGGCTGGCCGAAATAGTCCAGCACGGTGTGGACGGTTACAAAGTACCGCCGGGGGATGCCCGCCTGCTGGCCCGCTATATCGGGGAACTGTTGAATCGTTCGGAACTGGCGGAAGATTTTCGATTCCAGGCGCTCAAAAAGGTAAAGTACCATTACAACTGGCTGCAAATTGCCCGGCAGACCTGTGCCGTATATGAAAGAGTATGCGGCAACCGGTCAGGCACCCTTGGGGTGGGCCATGCATAGTATGGTCTACAAAAACGCGAGGTGGTGAAAAAAACATGGCTGATTTTGTGGAAAGCTTAAAACAGGGTAAATCTACCTCCTGGATTGTGGGGTTGCTGGTCGGATTGCTGTTTTTGCTTCTGCTGGCTGCAGTAATTCTGGTGCTGTTGACTTAAGAGTTGCTGTTGCCGTTATGCCGTCCCGGGTCTTTGGGCCCGCAGGCGGCTTTTTTGTTAGGTATTTGCTGTCTCGCTCCTCCCGCGCAAGGTTGCTTGACAAGCCTATTGCCCGGTAGTTAGAATAATTTCATGAGTTTGTCGAAATATTAACTTATTGTACTCACAAAGCTGGCCGGGAAGGGAGATAGCAAAAGTGTTGGAGCAGCAGCAACTCGTGAACCAAATCAGGCGTTTGAAGGAAGAGCGCGAGGCGATCATACTCAGTCACGTCTATCAGCGCCCCGAAGTGCAGGATATTGCCGACTTTGTGGGTGATTCGCTGGAACTCTCCCGCCGGGCCGCCACCACAGATGCCAGGGTGATTGTATTTTGTGGTGTGCATTTCATGGCGGAAAGTGCCTATATTTTATCACCGGATAAGACCGTGTTGCTGCCCGACCTGCATGCCGGCTGTCCGATGGCCGACATGGTGGATGCGGTTGCTCTGGAGAGGAAAAAGATGACCATGCCGGAGGCGGTGGTGGTCTGCTATGTCAACACCAGCGCCGAGGTAAAAGCGCTCTGCGACATTGCCTGCACTTCGGCCAATGCCGTCAAGGTGATCGATTCCATTCCGGCCGATACGCCGATACTGTTTGTTCCCGATCAAAACCTGGGGAACTATGTGGCCAAACAGTCGGGTCGCTCCAACATTACCGTCTGGGAGGGCTATTGCAACACCCACCAGCGGCTGACCAGAGAGGATGTGCTGGCAGCCCGGGAAAAACATCCCCGGGCGCTGGTGCTGGTCCACCCCGAATGCCGGCCCGAAGTGGTGGAACTGGCCGATGTGGTAGCCAGCACCACCGGTATGCTGCGCTACGCCGAAGCCAGTGATGCTAAAGAGTTCCTGGTGTGTACCGAGCAGGGCATATTGCACCAGTTTCATAAACGTTGCCCGGGCAAATCATTTTATCTGGCATCGGAAAAATTGGTCTGCCCCAATATGAAAAAGATCACCCTGGAAAAAGTATACCGGGCCCTTTTAACCATGACGCCGCAGGTTACTGTGCCCGAGCATACCAGACAGGCTGCTCTCAGGACCCTGGATCGGATGCTGGCGATCCAGTAAGGAGGATTTGGGGTGTATTATCCATATATTGTTAATTTTGATACCCGGCAGTTGCCGCATGATCAGGTCCAGTTGATCGTGGTGGGCAGCGGTATAGCCGGGTTGTATACTGCGTACTGCGCCAGCCGGAAGGGATACCGGGTGCTGCTTTTGACCAAACATACGATGGTGGACAGCAATACTGACAAGGCTCAGGGCGGGATCGCGGCAGTGCTGGGTGATAATGACTCTCCGGAGTTGCATTACCAGGACACACTGCTGGCCGGTGCCGGATTGTGCGACCGGGATGCTGTGTGCATACTGGTCAATGAAGGACCCCGGCGGGTCCGGGAGTTAATCGAGCTGGGGGCCCGCTTTGACCGGGTGAATGGTCGCCTGGCCCTGACCCGGGAGGGGGCGCACAGCCGGCGGCGGATCTTGCACGCGCACGGTGATGCCACCGGGGCAGAAATCCAGCGGGCCCTTACTCAGGTGGTGAAAAGCGACCGGAATGTTACTGTACTGGAAAATCATACGGCAGTTGATTTATTGGTGCGGGAAAATACCTGCTACGGTGTACTGGTCATGAACAACCAGAGCAGGGAGCTGGTAGCATTTTATGGAGCGGCGGTAGTGCTGGCCACCGGTGGGCTCGGTCAGATATACAAGCACAGCACCAACCCTTCCGTAGCAACGGGTGACGGCATTGCTCTGGCCTACCGGGCCGGAGCCGAGGTCATGGACATGGAATTTATCCAGTTCCATCCCACCGTGCTGTCCCTGCCCGGTGCACCTCCATTTTTGATTTCCGAAGCCGTGCGGGGCGAAGGGGCCTACCTGCGCAACCGCTACGGGGATCGTTTTATGCCCCGCTATCACTCTCTGGGAGAGCTGGCACCGCGCGATGTAGTGGTGCGGGCCATACTGTCCGAAATGGCCAGCACAGCTTCCGAAAAAGTTTTTCTGGACCTTTCACACCTGCCTCCCGATCTGGTCAGGGAGCGTTTTCCCAATATTAGCCGCACCTGTGCCGGCTACGGGCTGGACATCACCCGTGATCCTATTCCGGTTGCTCCGGCGGCTCACTATATGATGGGTGGGATCAAAACCAACTATTTTGGCCAGACCAGTATTGGCCGACTGTACGCCTGTGGTGAGACCGCCTGTCTGGGTGTGCACGGGGCCAATCGTCTGGCCTCCAACTCTTTACTGGATGGCCTGGTGTTTGGTTATCGAATAGTGCAGTGCTGCCAGAAGGAGCTCGCTGAAAATAACCGGGAGCGGCCGGAATTTGTGTTTGATCGCTTGCAATCTCCCGATAGCACCATTGATTATCAACAGATTCGCCGGGAGTTGCAGACACTGATGGGGCAGTATGCCGGTCCGGTGCGTACGGAAAGCGGTTTACAAAAAGCTCTCAGCCACTTGCACCAAATGGATTATGTCGGTCGTTATGCGGTTGCTGATGAGCAGGCGGCGGAAGTGATGAACATGCTGCTGGTGGGCCAGCTGGTGGCCCAGGCCGCTTTGCTCCGTACCGAAAGCCGGGGCGGGCATTACCGGCAGGACTATCCGCAGTCGCAGGATGTCTGGTGCAAACACATCATTTTGCGTCGCTGCTGACAGTAGCCGGCCGGGCTTTGGGCCCGGCTTTAATACTTGTAATACAGGTTTATTCTGGATAAAATAAAGCTTAATACAAAAAAAGGGCAGCAAAATATGCAGAAGACAAAGGGGGCCTATTTCTTGATTGTCGACCCGTTATTGTTGGCCAAAATTGTGGAACAAGCTCTGCGGGAAGATATTGGCACGGGCGATGTTACTACCGAAAGCATTGTTCCGGCGGGGTATAATACGATTGGTTTTATTCGGGCCAAAGAAATGGGTGTGGTGGCCGGATTGCCGGTGGCGGCGGCTGTATTCAAGCGTTTGGGCCGAGATATCTCTTTTCAGCCCCGGGCCAGGGAAGGGGAAAGGGTAAAACCCGGTCGCCTGCTGGCCAGGGTGGAGGGAGATGCCCGGGTGATTCTGACCGGGGAAAGGGTAGCCTTGAATTTTCTGCAGCGCCTCTCCGGCATTGCCACATACACAAACAAATTAGCAAGTCTGCTAGAAGGTACGGGAGCCAGGCTGACCGATACCCGCAAGACCACACCGGGATTGCGGGTTCTGGAAAAATATGCTGTAAGAGTAGGTGGAGGTACCAACCATCGTTTTGGGCTTTACGATGCTGTCTTGATTAAAGATAACCATATCAAAGTTGCCGGAGGTATTGGCCAGGCAGTGCAGCTAGCCCGGTCCCGGGTGCCCCACTCTATGAAGATCGAGGTGGAAGTGGAGACTCTGGCTGGAGTGGAAGAAGCTCTGGCCGCCGGGGCGGATATCATCATGCTGGATAACATGGATCTGGATACCATGGCCCGGGCGGTGCAGCTGGTGGCTGGCCGGGCCGTGCTGGAAGCTTCCGGCGGGGTTAATGAGAACAATATTCAGGATATTGCCCGCACCGGGGTGGATTTGATTTCCTGCGGCAGTCTGACTCATTCGGCGCGGGCGCTGGATATCAGCCTGGATGTGGGTGAGCTCAAGCCCTGGTCGGGGTATGGACAGGAAAATTGATTGGTCTGGCGGGGAAAATCCCCGCTTGTTATTTTTTGCCTGGTTGTGGTAATATATAAGTAATGTAAACCCAGAATAATATAATGGTTTACGACAGCCGCGGGCTATATTTTGCGCGCTGTTTTCAGCAATGCCGCGGTGCGCGGCAGGTTTTTTGCAAGAAGAATTGGGCAGTCAGTGGTGAAACGATGTGGACAACTTGAAGAGTCATCTGCTCGGACTCCTGCGGACGCGGAGTCCCGAGTATGTTTCCAGTGAGCAGGTTTGCAAGAGTCTGGGAGTAACCAGAGCAGCAGTCTGGAAGCATGTCCAGTCTTTGCGGGCGGCCGGGTATGAGATTGAAGCTCTGCCTCATCACGGTTACAGGTTGCTAACGGTACCGGACCGCCTGTACCCGGAAGAAATTGCCTGGGGCCTCAAAACTGCGGTTTACGGGCGGGAAGTGCATTATTTCAACCGGGTGGAATCTACAAATGCAGTAGCCCGGGAACTGGCCGGGCGTGGTGCGCCGGACGGTACGCTGGTGGTGGGTGAGGAACAGACGGGCGGCCGGGGGCGGCTGGCCCGAGGCTGGTTTTCCCCTGCGGGAGGCGGTGTTTGGTGTTCGCTGATTATTCGTCCACCGTTGTTGCCATCCGAGGTGGCGCCGGTGACCCTGCTCTGCGCGGTGGCTGTACGCCGGGCCATCCGGCAGGTGACTGGTCTGGATGTGCAAATAAAATGGCCCAACGACCTGCTGCTGGAGGGGAGGAAGGTTTGTGGCATTCTTACGGAAATGAGTGCCGAGATAGAAAAGGTGAATTACATTATTATTGGTATGGGGCTAAATGTTAACATCCAGCCCGATCATTTTCCCGCCGAGTTGCGTGACCGGGCAACCTCCCTCCTGGCCGGGGGAGGGCGGGAGTACAGCCGGTGCCGGCTGCTGCAGTGCTACCTGGAACAGATGGAAGAACTGGTGGCGCGGTGGATGAAAGACGGACTGGAGGATATACTGGCCGAGTGGAAACAGCACTGTCTGACGCTGGGCCGGCAGGTAGTGGTGAGCACTGTGCGCGAGCAGTTTGCCGGAGTGGCTGTTGATGTAGGCAGCCAGGGCGAACTGGTTGTGGAAGACCGGCAGGGTGTATGCAGGACTTTCTGGGCCGGGGAGGTGACTCTGGCCGACAATTTACCGCCTCTGTTCTCGCAGGTTGCACCATAAAAACCCTTGGCCGGCCAGAACAGCCGGGAAACGGGTAGCTTTGGTGCGGGTATTATGTAAACATTAACAGCTATAACGGTTTACATTTAATCTCAAACATCGGGAGGTGTAAGCCGGCAGTTGACCGCGTGGCAGCGGGCCGGCGCCAACGATGAAACTGACTACCCGGGAAATAACCCTGACCGCTTTGTTTGCCGCGCTGGCGGTGGTGGCGGCTATGCTGGTGCGTTTTGGCAGCGCCATTGTACCCTTCAGCCTGTTGCCTTTTGTGGTTCTGCTGGCCGGAGGGATCCTGGGCAGCCGGTTGGGAGCACTGAGCATGGCGCTGTATGTGCTGATGGGCCTTATCGGTCTGCCTGTTTTTGCCAAGCCTCCATTTGGCGGTCCTCTATATGTACTGTCGCCCACTTTTGGCTTTTTGCTGGGGTTTATTGCCGCTGCCTGGACTACCGGGATCTTGCTGAAGCAAGAAGAAAACGATTCATACTGGCGTTATGCGCTGGCTTCCCTGGCCGGCCTGGTGGTCATATATCTTTGCGGATTACCTTATCTCTACGTGATCATGAATTTTTATTTGGGCCAGAGTATGCCTGTGCCCAAAGTATTGCAGATTGGCTTGCTGCCGTTTATCATCCCCGACCTGATCAAGGCGCTGGCAGCCGCCGTGCTGGCCAGGCAGGTGCGGCAGCGTCTTAAAGATGCCGTTTCCCCGGCCGCTACGGACAGTCCGGGACCGAAATAAATATTCTCTGTAGAGATGCCACTGTTTCTGCATAGATGCGGGAACAGGGGCATTTTTGTTTGTTGCCATGTCTCACCAGTTTTGCTAAAATGCCTGTATATCCTGTATATGTTGAAAAATATATCTGAATCATGTTAACAGGTGAGGATGGCGCTTATGATCCTGGTTTTTGATGTCGGCAATACCAATATCGTCCTGGGCGTGTTCCGGGATCAGGAACTGCTGGCGCACTGGCGCATTTCCACTTCCACCCAGCGCACAGCAGATGAATACGGTATGCTGCTGGCTGCGCTTTTTCAGCACCACGCTGTTCCCATGTCCGATGTGCAGGCTGTGGTCATATCTTCGGTGGTACCGCCGCTGATGCGGGCCCTGGAGGAACTGGCGCAAAGGTATTTCGGAGTGGAGCCGCTGGTGGTCGGTCCGGGTATCAAGACCGGTATTGCCATCAAGTATGAAAACCCGCGGGAGGTGGGAGCTGATCGCATTGTCAATGCGGTGGCCGCCTATGAAAAATACGGTGGGCCCATCATAATCGTAGACTTTGGGACGGCTACCACTTTCTGTGCCATTAATGCCCGGGGGGAATATCTGGGCGGTGCCATAGCCCCCGGCATAGCCATTTCCACCGAGGCGCTGTTCGCCCGGGCGGCCAAGCTGCCGCGGGTGGAGCTGGTACGCCCGGCTGCGGTGATTGGCCGCAACACGGTGTCCAGCATGCAGTCGGGTATTATCTTCGGTTTTGCCGGACAGGTGGATGCTATCGTGGGACGGATGAAAAAAGAGCTGGGAGGACAGTGCCGGGTAATTGCCACCGGCGGGCTGGCCGAACTTATTGCCAGGGAAACCAGCAGTATTGATGTGGTGGACAACCTGCTCACTTTGCAGGGCTTACGGCTGATTTATGAGCGGAACAGGCATTTATAAAGAGGAGCAAAAATGTGGCGGATCGGGCAGGTAGTGATCAACAACCCGGTGGTTAGCGCCCCCATGGCCGGCGTGACCGACCGGGCTTTTCGGTTGCTGGCCCGGCAGGCCGGTGCCGGCTTGTTGTACACTGAAATGGTCAGCGATCAGGCACTTGTATATGGCAGTTTGCGTACGGAAAAGATTTTGGACATTACCGGGGAACCCCCTCCGCTATCTGTGCAGATTTTCGGTTCTCGCCCCGAACATATGGCGGAAGCAGCGGCCATGGTGGAGGCAAGAGGCGCTACGATCATAGACATTAATATGGGTTGTCCCACGCCCAAAATTGTCAAAAATGGTGAAGGTGCCGCTCTCTTGCGCCAGCCCGGGCTGGCGGAGCGCATTGTACGGGCGGTGGTGCGGGCAGTGCGAGTACCGGTAACGGTGAAAATGCGCATCGGGTGGGATAGCGGGCAAATTGTAGCTGTGGAGTTTGCCCGCATGTTGCAGGAAGCTGGAGTCAGTGCGGTGGCCGTACACGGCCGTACGCGGGAGCAATTTTACAGCGGGCGGGCCGACTGGTCGACCATAGCCCGGGTGAAACAGGCCCTGTCCATTCCGGTGATCGGCAATGGTGATGTACGATCGCCGCAGGAGGCACGGGCCATGCTCCAGGAGACCGGGTGCGACGCGGTGATGATTGGACGGGCCGCCATGGGTAACCCCTGGATATTTCGGGATACCGTACATTATTTGCAGACGGGAGAATTACTCTCTCCTCCCGGCCGCCGGGAGCGCCTGGAGATCGCCCTGCAGCATTTGCGCCTGCTGGTGGAAAGCAAAGGCGAATATATCGGGGTCAGGGAAATGCGTAAACATGCGGCCTGGTACGTGCGGGGACTGAAAGGAGCCGCCCGGCTGCGGGAAGAACTCAACCGGGCGGATACCATTGAAAGAATGGAGCAGATATTGTACAGCGCACTGGATCTGGAATAAAAAATCATTGAAGGGCCTGGCCCTTTTTTTATGCCCTTGTAATGATTGGGAAACACTGTTAATATTGATATTAAAATACCTGTACACAGGATTGTGCACATTATTTTGGCCTTTTTAGGAAACAATGGTGGTGAAGTGGCATGGATTTTCACCGCATTGGTGACAAGCTGGTCAGCAAAAAAAGACTGGAGAATATCATTGAAGAAATACTGGAGCTGCGCTCCGGGGGGATGTCGCAGACCGAGGTGGCCAGCCGTCTGGGTATAGATCGTACCTTTGTCTGCCGCCTGGAAAGCCTGGCCGAGGTAAAAAAGGCGGCCCGGTTGGCCGTTGTGGGTTTTCCCATCAAGAATAAACAGGAACTGCAGGACATGCTGGCCGAAGAAGGGGTGGAACTGGTTTTTCTGCTCACCGAAGCCGAAAGATGGGATTTTGTCAAAAATAGATCCGGGCTGGAGATATTCAATTTTATTATGGAGCTGATTGCCCGGGCGCATACATTTGAACAAATTATTGTGCTGGGCTCCAACAAGCGGATCAGAATTATCCAGGCGGTGCTGGACAAACCCGTGGTGGGATATGAGCTGGGCCCTTCCCCCCTGCAGGAAGACGTTTATGTGGAGCCGGAATCATTGCGCCAGCTGGTACGGGCAATAAAAAAGGCATAGGAGGCGGAAATCTTGGCAGATTTTGCTTTCATGATTCACCCGCTGGACCATCAGGACTACTTGCGTAAATTTCCCTATTTACGCTTCTTTCCGGAACCAATGGTGGAGAGGGTTTTCCGGCTGGCTCCACCTCTCAAAGTGTCGGAAATAACCGGTGTGGTCTCTCCTCATGCCCAAACCAGGGGCTGGTTTGTCAGCTGTCCGCTCACAGCAGCCCAGATGATCAGTCTGCCCGAGAAATTTGTGTTGAACAAGATTATTGCCGCCGGTCGATTGGCCGAGAAATTGGGGGCGCGCATTCTCGGTCTGGGAGCATTTACCTCGGTAGTGGGGGATGCCGGCGTTACAGTAGCCAAAAACCTGCGCATCGCTGTGACTACCGGTAACAGCTACACCGTGGCCACGGCCATAGAAGGAACCAAACAGGCCGCCCGTTTGATGGGTTATGATCTGAAAAAGGTTCACGTGGCGGTGCTGGGAGCAACCGGCTCGATCGGTAAAGTATGTGCCAGGCTGCTGGCCCGGGAAGTGAAGAATATGACACTGGTGGCCCGGGACCGGGCCAGGCTGGAAGATGTGGCCGCCAGAATTCTTTATGAAAGTGGTCTGGCGGTGCATGTCACCGCCGATGTGCGGGCTGCTTTGCGTTCCGCCCAGATTATTATAGCTGTGACCAGTGCGGTAGATACAATTATTGGCCCCGGAGATCTGCAGCCAGGTGCTATTGTCTGCGATGTATCCCGGCCGCGCAATGTCAGCCGGCAGGTGGCCGAGGAAAGGGATGATGTGCTGGTGGTGGAAGGCGGTGTGGTAGAGGTGCCGGGTGATGTGGACTTTCACTTCAATTTCGGCTTCCCCCCCCGCATGGCCTATGCCTGCATGGCGGAAACCATGATTCTGGCCCTGGAAAATAGACTGGAAAACTATTCCATGGGACGCGACATTACTCTGGAGCAGGTGGAGGAGATCAGTGCCCTGGCCAGAAAACATGGTTTTAAGCTGGCCGGCCTGCGCAGCTTTGAAAGGGCGATGGAGCTGGGCCAGATTGAGCAGATTCGCCGCCGGGCGGAAGCCAGGAGGCTCAGGGAGGCCCTTTGAAGTGCAAGTAAATCTTGACAAATATTTGGTTGCTACTTATAATGTCCTGCAAAGGAAGGCTAGTAAAGCAGCACTGCAGTCGGTGGCCGGCCGCAGTGCTGTAAATGTTATGTGCATAATCCGGACCAAAAAACATATATTGATAATGCTTCTTCAAGCCATAGCCAGGCTATGGATGTTGGCGGTAATCGGGGAGAAAAATAATATTTGGTAAGGGAGAAAATTTATATGCGGGAAAAAGAGGTAATGCTGACTGTTGAAGGTCTGAAAAAGCTGGAGGAGGAACTGGAACATTACAAGACCGTACGCCGGCGCGAAGTGGCCCAGCGCATCAAACAGGCCATAGAATTTGGCGATATCAGTGAAAACTCCGAATATGACGATGCCAAGAACGAGCAGGCTTTTATCGAAGGCCGGATTATGGATTTGGAAAATCTGTTGCGCAATGCCAAAGTAATCGACGATGTCAACCTGGGAACCGATGTGGTCAGTCTGGGTTCTACCGTTTTGCTTAAAGACCTGGAGTTCGGTGACGAGGTGGAGTATACCATAGTCGGTTCTGTGGAGGCGGATCCAGACAATAACAAGATTTCCAATGAATCACCGGTTGGTAAAGCCATCCTGGGTCAGCCCAAAGGAAGCATTGTGGAAGTAAATGTGCCGGCGGGAATCTTAAAATATCAAATTGTAGATATTTTGAGGTAATTTCCCTTTGGGAGTAAGTGTCAGCAACTTTGGAGGTAGAAAAATGACTGGTGAGAATATGGAGCGGGGAGAAAAGGATGTTCTGCAGGAAGAATTGACCGGCTTGAACGAGCTGTTACGGGTACGCCGGGAAAAGTTGGCCGACCTGAGAGCCAGGGGAATTGAGCCGTACGGGGAGAAGTATGAGCGTACTCATGTATCCAGACAAATAATTGATAATTATGACTCTCTGGAAGGCCAGGAAGTGACTATCGCCGGTCGGATTATTTCCCGCCGGGTGCAGGGTAAGGCCGGTTTTGCCCATTTGCAGGACGGAGCGGGGAAAATTCAGGTGTATGCCCGGCTGAACGACATGGGTGAAGAGGCCTACGACCTTTTTACCCGGCTGGATATTGGTGATATTATCGGCGTCCAGGGTAAGGTATTCAAAACCCGCATGGGGGAAATCACTGTAGCAATTAAAGATTTTCAGCTGCTGGCCAAGTCCTTGCGCCCCCTGCCGGAGAAGTGGCACGGACTGAAGGATGTGGAACTGCGCTACCGGCAGCGGTATGTCGATCTGATTGTCAACCCTGAAGTGAAAGAAACCTTTGTTCTGCGCAGCAAGATTATCCAGGCTATACGCAATTATCTGGAGCAACAGGGTTTTCTGGAAGTGGAAACACCCATGATGCACCCCATTGCCGGTGGTGCGGCAGCGCGTCCCTTCATCACGCATCACAATGCCCTGGACATGAAGCTTTACCTGCGCATCGCCCCGGAGCTTTACCTGAAACGATTACTGGTGGGCGGTTTTGAAAAAGTTTACGAGATAAATCGCAATTTCCGCAATGAGGGTATCTCCACCAAACACAACCCGGAGTTTACCATGCTGGAGCTCTATCAGGCCTATGCCGATTATCAGGACATGATGCAGCTGACCGAAAGCATGATCTCCGAGGTGTCTTTGAAAACGCTGGGTACCACCAAAGTTGTTTATGAAGATGCTCATATTGACCTGACCCCGCCCTGGAACAGGCTGCCTATGCTGGAAGCTGTGCAAAAATACAGTGGTCTTAACTTTGGTGAGATTAAAACCGATGCTGCTGCCAGACTGGCGGCCAGGGAGATCGGTGTGGAGGTCGAGGAGCAGGATACCTGGGGCAGTGTGCTGAACAAGGTATTTGAAGACAAGGTGGAACCCAACCTGATTCAGCCCACCTTTATCACGGATTATCCCGTGGAAATCTCCCCGCTGGCCAAGCGCATGTCGGACCGACCCGGACTTACATATCGCTTTGAATTGTTTATCTACGGCCGGGAAATGGCCAATGCTTTTTCCGAGCTAAATGACCCGCTGGATCAGAAAGAGCGATTTCTGAAACAGGTGGAAAAAAGGAAAGCAGGCGATGAAGAGGCGCACATGATGGATGAAGATTACATTACCGCCCTGGAGTATGGTATGCCGCCGGCGGGAGGTTTGGGCATCGGTATAGACCGGCTGGTCATGTTGCTCACCAACTCTTCATCCATTCGTGATGTAATCCTGTTTCCGCTGATGCGGCCCCGGGAATAGTGTATGGAATTAATTACCAGATGACAATATTCATTTTCTGTGGTATGTTTACTTTTGCTGCCGAGGCAGCTTGGAATGCTGGACAGGCTCGGCCGGTTGTTGGTAGCAGCCGGCCGAAAAAAGTCAAAAAAGTGTTGACAACCGAGATTGTATCTGGTAACATTACAAATGCTGTGACGCGATCCTTGAAAACTGAACAGCGCAGGGTAAGAGAGGTCGTTAG
>NZ_JBRAJI010000037.1:0-29537 GCF_052744395.1 Desulfurispora sp.
AGATTATAATTAACATACCGACCGGTCGGTATGTTATATGGAGAAAAATGTCGCTGCAGGCGGGCAGGGTGCCGGACGGTGCAATGCCGCCATGCCGGTGGGAGATGCGAGGTGAACATTGTGGATACCCGCAGCAGGATTATCCAGTCGGCCGTGGAGCTTTTCAGCCAGAAGGGCTACCACGGCACCTCTTTGCAGGAGATCTGCGAGCACGCCGGGGTGAGCAAGGGGGCCCTGTTTCATTATTTTAGCAATAAGAGTGAAATCCTGTACCTGATTCACGACCAGTTTATTGAGGTAATCCTGGCCCAGGCCGACCAGGTGCGGTCCCGCCCCGATCTTACGGCTACCGAAAAGCTGCGCCAGCTGGTGGTGGATCTGGTACAGCTGATTGCCGACTTCAAGATGTATGTGCGCGTATTTTTTAAAGAAAACCGGTATATGGACAAGGACAAGCTGGCCCTGATTGTGGAAAAGCGGGACCGGCTGGAGCAGATGTACCGGGAAGTGGTGCAGCAGGGTATGAGCAGCGGCGAACTGCGGGATGATCTGGACCTGGATGTGGTGGTCAAGGGTATTTTCGGCATGTGCGACTGGACCTACCAGTGGATGCGACCGGACGGAAGGCTGACCCCGCAGCAGATTGGCCTGATCTTCTGGGAGATTCTTCTGGGCGGACTGCGGCGCAAGGAATGATGCGAGAAAGCCGGAGGTGATGGTGATGTCACTGGCTCCCGGATTTGAGATGAGCCCATTTATCTGCAGCGGTCAGCGGTGGAGTGAAATGGGCCAGCACATGCTGCAGATGCTGCTGCACCATACGTTTGATGGTGTGCTGGTGGTGGACGAGCGAGCCCGGGTGGTGGTGTTCAACCCGGCAGCGGAAAAAATGACCGGACTGAGCGCCGGCCGGGTGCTGGGCCGCTCCATACAGACGCTGGGCGAGTTTTGCGTCCTGCTGCGGCGGGTTTATGGCAACGGGCGGCCGCACAATGGCGAGATATGTTTGCCGGAACCCCCCGCTATGGTGGTAAACCGCCTGCCGGTAGCGCAGGAAGAGCTGAAAAACTATGCCTGGCCGGGCAATGTGCGGGAACTGGAAGGCTTTGTAGAGCGGTATGTGGCTCTGGGCGAGGAGGACACGGACCGGCTTACCACCTTTCGCAGCCTGCTGCAGAAATTGCAGCTCAGGCAGCTGGGCGCGGTGGTACCCGATCAGCAGGTACTGGTTTTGCAACTGGGAAAAATGGAAGAAATGGAGCGCCAGATCATTGAGCAGGCCATGGGGATAGTGCGCGGCGGCAAGGGAGAACTGGCCCGGCTGCTGGGCCTTTCCCGCACCACCCTGTGGAAAAAGCTGAAAAAGTACCGGTTGGACGGTAGTGTAGTACTGGGCCGGGAAAGCAAACCAGCATTGGAGGGATGAGCAATGAGCAAGTCGCTTGTAGCGGTAGTCAAATTCCATGAGGCTTATCAGTCGGTGCGCCGGGCTTTGGAACTGTCGGACGGCTTGGCCGGGTTAAAATCCGGGGACAGGATCTTGATCAAGCCTAACCTGGTCTCCTGGGACTTCGACCTGCCCTTTCCCCCCTACGGGGTGGTGACCACGTCGGCCGTGCTGGCCGCCCTGGTGCAGGTGCTGGCCGAGGAGGGCTTTGGCGACATCACCATTGGTGAAGGGCCGCTGATGGTGCCCAAAACCATTGGTCAGGCCATGTATAAGGAACTGGGCTATCACGTGCTGCGGGACAGATATGGCGTGAAGCTGGTGGACTTCAATGAAGAAAAATTTGTCCAAACCGATCTGGGCGGCCTGACCCTGCACCTGGCCGAAAGTGCGCTGGCAGCCGACAAGATCATCAATGTGCCGGTGCTGAAAACCCACAACCAGACCCGGGTCTCCCTGGGCATTAAGAACCTGAAAGGGTGCATCAATCGCGCCTCCAAAATGCACTGCCACGGCCGGGACGTGGAATTAAGCCACACTTTCCCCCATATTGCGGCCAGGCTGCCCGTGGCGCTGACCCTGATTGACGGTGTTTTCGGTCTGGCCAAGGGGCCCGGTCCCACCGGCACCGCCCGGCGCCTGGATCTGCTGGTGGCTTCCCGGGATATGCTGGCCGCCGATGTGGTGGGCGCGGCGCTGCTGGGTTACCGGGCCTCCGCAGTCGAACACCTGACCTACTATGCCCGGCTGACGGGCGGCAGTGTGGATATCCATGATCTGGAGCTGGTGGGCGAACCGCTGGAGCAAAACATCCATCCCCTGGAGTACGACTGGGAATGGACCCCGGACAACACCGGCCCCCTGGGCTATGCCAAACGCGGTATCACGGGCCTGGCCGTGCGCAAATACGACAGCACCATGTGCACCGGCTGCTCCATGCTGTTCAATCCGGTGCTGGTCATGCTCATGGCGGCCTTCAAAGGTGAGCCCTTCCCCAACGTGGAGCTGATCAGCGGCAAGGTGCAGCAGGCCTCCCCTGGCTTTGATTACACGGTGCTTTTCGGCCTGTGTCCGTACAAGCTGAACCGGGATAACCCCCACATCAAAAAAGCCATTGCCATCAAGGGCTGCCCGCCCGATCTGCAGGAATTCGAACAGGCCATGCGGGAGATCGGTATACCCTGCAACTATCAGGACTATGTCCAGTACCGCCATTACATTTTCCACCGCTACAAGGCAGCGGACGGCTTCGATCTGGCGCTGTTCAAGATATAACGGGTGGTTGCAATTTGGTTAAATAATTAAACAGCTATGTTCAGAATATGAACCGGGGGCAGCGCCTTTGGCGGCACCGGGGCTTTACCGCGCCAAAGGCGCGGATTTTTTTGGGCCGGCCGGAAGGTGCGGGTCGCTGAGCGGAAAGAATGCCGGTTGTGACAGGCCGGGCGGCACAGCCCTTGCATGATCCAGCGGCATGCTGGAAAAGGAGATCCACGGCTTTCTGGTCAACCGCATCCTGTCGTCTGTGCACCGGGAGGCGCTGTTTCTCTACGACTCCGGGGTGGCTTCCTACGAGGACATTGATCGCGCCGTGCGGGAAGGGCTGGGACACCGCACCCCGCCTTTTTTCCAGATGGATCTGATCGGGCTGGATCTGGTGCTGTTGATTGGCCGGGAGCATTACCGGGGGACCGGTGACCCGCTGTACAAGCCCTCCCCTGCTGTGGTTGGTATGGTGGCGCAGGGGCGCCTGGGCCGCAAAAGCGGCCAGGGGTTTTATGACTACAGTCGCCTGCTGGAAGAAAGGGGGTATTGACGGGAGGTACCGGTTATTCCTGCCCGTTTTCCTTCTGGACGCTGGCCGGCGGCCGGGACGGTGCAGATAGCAGTGGTGACCGGGCAACTAAGAAATCGTGTTATCAAAATATTGCCAATATTATTAATATAATGGAGGTGTGGTTGCCCTGTTGCAGTACACGGGCGGCACCACCGGCGTTTCCAAGGGGGCCATGCTCACCCACTATAACCTGTATGCCAACTCCCAGCAGACCGACCACTTTTTTGTCGGTGAAGAAAGGAAACAGCTCACCCTGGGCGTGCTGCCCTTCTTCCACGTCTACGGTATGTCTTCCTGCATGAACCTGGCCATTGCTGCCGGAGCCACGCTGATTCTGGTGCCCCGCTTTATACCCGAGGAGATTGCCCGAATCATCCGGGAATACCGGCCCACCTATTTTCCCGGTGTGCCCACTATGTTCATCGCCCTGTTAAACTACCCCGAGTTCAAGGAATATGACCATGTGATGATTTACAACTCGGGCGGCGCACCCATGCCGGTGGATCTGATCTACCGCTTCCAGGATCTGCTCCAGGGCACGGGTTCGGAATTTGCCGAAGGCTACGGCCTTTCGGAAGCCTCGCCGGTGACCCACTGCAACCCCGCGTTTGGTCCCAACAAGCCGGGCAGCATCGGGGTGCCCTTCCCGGGGAAACCGTCAAGGCCTATATTGTGCTGAAAGCGGGCGAAAGCGCCACCGTGGAGGAAATTGTGGCCTACTGCAAGGAGAAGCTGGCGCCCTACAAGGTGCCCAAACAGGTGGAGTTTCGCAGCGAGCTGCCCAAGTCGGCGGTGGGCAAGCTGCTGCGGCGCAAGCTGGTGGAGGAGGAGCGGCGCAGGCTGGCCGAAAAGGGTGCCCACTAACCATCTAACCGGGTAAAACCAGCAAACGATGGCCCGGCAATGCGCTGGAGGCGTTATTGCCGGGCCTTTTATTTGTACCGGTATGCTGCGGCAGGCTGCTTATGCACCGATATAGGCCCGCCTGACCATGTCGCTCTGCTGCAGTTCCCGGCTGGTGCCGGAGAGCACCAGCCGGCCGTTTTCCAGCACATACGAGGGCCTCCCTGTAAGATGATTTGAGCTGGGCGCCGAATGCCGGTCTAACCGGTGGGCAGGCATATCTCCCCGGCGCTCCGGTACTCCGGGCAGGTGCAAGATGTGTGCCCGTCGGGGCCAAGAGGACAGGGCGTGGATTTATGTGTGCGCGGTGGCCTCCACTATTGCCCCAATGTTCAGTTCTTAAACCTGTCCGGTTAACTTGTTGAACAACAGGCACGGTTGAATGCGAGAAGGTGTTGCTGATTGGCAGGATGGTTATTTATTCGCTCTTTGCTTTACACAAAAGATCGTATGATCAGACCAGTGAGTATGTTATAATTGCTTTAATTATGCATTAACTCTGCGCGATCTGGTTACCTCGATCAACTATGGGATAGTTATTTGGAGGTGCTATGGTTATGTCCGAACAGGTTTATTCCGTCCTGGAAGAAATTGCTCCGCAGATTGTACGCCTTTTAGCCGATGAGGCGGGCCAGGATGTACATATTATGGGAGCGGGCGGGGTGATTATCGCCAGTACACAGCCGGAGCGCATTGGTACAGTGCACGAAGGGGCGCGGAAAATCCTGGCTGGAGAAATTGCCGAAGCTTTTATTACGGAAGAGGATAGCCGGCGTATGAGCGGTGTGCGGCCGGGCTTTTCCTCGCCCATTGTCTGGCAGGGAAGGCGTCTGGCGGTGCTGGGTATCTCGGGTGATCCCTATCGCACCAAACCGCTGGCCCGAATTGCCATCCGGGTAGCCGAATTGTGGCTGGAGCAGGCGTTGGCGGCTGCCCGGGTGGAAAGCACCGTAGCCCTGGTCGGCCAGCAAATAGGGGAAGCCTATGCCGCCACCCAGCAGCACAGCGCTGTAGCCCAGCAACTGGCGGCCGTGGGTGAGGAATTGGCTGCCATAGCCCGGCAGGCCTGCCTTAAAGTGGAACAGGCCAACCAAATACTTCTGACCATTGAGGATATTGCTAGCCACAGTAACTTGTTGGGACTTAATGCGGCCATTGAAGCGGCCCGGGCCGGGGATGCCGGTCGCGGTTTCGGTGTGGTAGCGAAGGAAATTCGCCAGCTGGCCAGCAACAGTGCCCGCTCGGCCCGGGAAACTGCTCAAAACATTGCCGAGCTGCAGCAGGTATTTCAGCGCATCGATGTTGTGGCCGCCAAAAACCTGGAGGCGGCTCGCCAGCAAAGCAGCCTGCAAGAAGATCTGGTGCAAAAGCTGGGGGAAATTAATACCAGGATTTCGCTGTTGGCTCAGAGCAAACGGTAGTCATTGAGTAAACCGCTTCTTGCCCGCTGGGTGGTGCCGGAGGCGGGTCTTTTTTTTCAATAGTCATAACCTCCGGTGGTATGTTATATTCGTAAGTATAATCTGGCTTGCGCTGGGAATTTACCGAAATAATATTGAATACTGGTGGAAGCAAGGTGGGATGCTGTTTGAATCGGGAGGCGCTTTATCATTTGCTGCAACAGGTGGCCGGGGGGAGTCTTTCGGCAGAACAGGCCCTGCACAGGCTGCGGGATTTTCCGTATGCCAGCCTGGAGTATGCTCATTTGGACACCCACCGCCAGCTGCGCACCGGTTTTCCCGAGGTGATTTTCTGTCAGGGCAAAACACCGCAGCAGGTGGGGCATATTTTTCACCGGCTGGCCCAGAGCCACGGCCGGGTGCTGGCCACCCGGGCCACGCCGGAACACTACCGGGCCGTGCAGCAGCTGTGCCCGCAGGCCGATTATCATGAGACCGCCCGCTGCATTACTCTGGGATGCCCCGGGGAGCCGGAGAAGCCGGGCCTGGTGCTGGTGCTCAGTGCGGGTACGGCCGATTTGCCCGTGGCCGAGGAGGCCGTGGTGACGGCTAACATGCTGGGCTGCCGGGTGGAACGGGCCTATGATGTGGGGGTGGCCGGCATCCACCGCCTGCTGGACCGGCTGGAACTGCTGCGCCGGGCGGCGGTGCTCATCGTGGTGGCCGGCATGGAGGGCGCTCTGGCCAGTGTGGTGGGCGGCCTGACCGACCGGCCGGTGATTGCCGTGCCCACCAGTGTGGGCTACGGGGCCAGTTTCGGCGGCCTGGCGGCGCTTTTGGCCATGCTCAACAGCTGTGCCAGTGGAGTGGGTGTGGTGAATATTGACAACGGTTTCGGAGCCGCCTGCCTGGCCGGGGCTATTCTGAATGCGGCGGTGTTTGTGCAGGGGCGGGCTGACGAAAGGGCTTGAAAAGCTGCGGTATAATATTATTTATTCTCCATATAACAAAAGCCGGGTGGCTAGCCCGGCTTTTGTTTAATCAAGCAATGTTGAAGGGAGCGGAAACAATTTGGCCACACTCTACCTGGATTGCTTTTCGGGCATCAGCGGTAATATGCTGCTGGGAGCCCTGCTGGACGCCGGGGGTGACGCCGGTCATTTGCAGAGCGAGCTGGGCAAACTGTCCCTGCCAGAGTGGCAGCTGCACATAGAGCGGCGGCTCAGCCACGGTATCAGCGGCACCTATGTGCAGGTGCTGGACGGGCGGGGCCGGCCCTGGGAGGAGGCGACGGGAGCAACCGGGCACGAAGCCCACAGCCATTGCCGGGAAGCGGCCCACCACCATACCTCGTTTCGGGAAATCCGCGCCATGCTGGAAGAATCCTCTCTGCACCCCCGGGTGCAGGAGACCGCCCTGGCGGTCTTTACTGCTCTGGCGCAGGCCGAGGGCCGGGTGCACGGCCGCTTACCGGAGGATGTGCACTTCCATGAAGTGGGGGCGGTGGATTCCATTATCGACATCGTGGGTGCGGCCGTGCTGCTGCACAAGCTGGGGGTGGAAAGGGTGCTCTGCTCCCCCCTGCCCACCGGCGGCGGCTATGTGCGCTGCGCTCACGGCCTGCTGCCCGTACCGGCGCCGGCCACGGCTATCTTGCTGCAGGGGGTGCCCCTGCGTCCTTCGGCGGTGCAGGCCGAGCTGACCACTCCCACCGGAGCGGCCCTGGTGCGGGCGCTGGCGCAGGGTTTTGGCCCCCTGCCCGCCGGCACCTACCGGGCGGTGGGTTACGGCCTGGGCAGCCGGGAAATCGGCCAGCCCAACGCCCTGCGGGTGTTTTTGTACGAGCGCCTGGCGACGGGGAACTGTTATTTGAGCTGGATGCCCGGGGTGGCCGGTGTAGACGGATCGAGTCTGTCCGTGGCGGGAGAGAAAGAAAATGCAACCGGGGAATTTGCCGGAGCAGGTGGTGGCAGCTCCCGGGACGGCGGCCGTGCGGATGGTCATACTGCCCGGGCTGGTAACGGTGTGCCCGACGTTATGAGCGCTGGCGAGCTATCTGCCAGCTGCGAGGAGTTTTGTGCTGCCCCGGCAGCCGGCAACAGCCTGTCCGGCGGTATTACTATAGAAGAAATTGCCGTGCTCACCACCCACCTGGATGACTGTACCCCCGAATGGTACAGCGCCCTGTTTGAGCTGCTCTTTGCCGCCGGGGCGCTGGATGTGGCCGTCACCCCGGCCCAGATGAAGAAAAACCGCCCCGGCCACGCCCTGACCGTGCTTTGCCATCCCGCCCTGAGCCACGAACTGGCCCGGCTCATCTTGCAGCACTCCCCCGCCCTGGGAGTGCGCTGCCGGCTAGAAAACCGCTATGTGCTGCCCCGTCGGGAAGAAAAAATCGCCACCCCGCTGGGCGAGGTGACGGTGAAAATCGCTTACGGGCCGGACGGATCGGTCTGGCACGTCAAACCGGCCGCCGATGAGGTGAAGGAACTGGCTGTCCGGCACGGCATATCCGTGGAGCAGGTGCTGCGGCTGGTATGGCGGTGTTTGGGGGAAGGGGTACTGTTATGATAGCGAGCCGGTCATTTTTTCCGTTTTGCCCGAAGCGATGCTCAATATTTTGCTTGCGGTGATTAAAAAAAACCCCGGCGGGAGGAGCTACTGCGGATTCCCCCTCCCCCGCTTCGCAAAAAAGCCACCCCGCCTGGCGAGGTGGCTTCCTCATATTTCGGGCTATCTGCCCCGCCGGTGCAGGGCAAATCCTATGCCGGACAGTACCACCAGGGCCAGCACGCCGATAAAGCCCAGCAGGGGCACTGTGGGGCGGGGCGGTGCTGTTTTGGTGGTTTCTTTTTGCACTTCGTAGGCCTTAAGGGGCGGTTGGTTGCCGCCCTGTTTTTCTCCCGGTCCGGGCGCTGCCGGCTTCTGGCTGGCTGTGGCCGGCAGGCTGATTGGCGGTTCGTTGCTGGTTGATTCCTGTTCGGCCATGGCTATGGAGGGACCGGCAGGTTGTACAGCATCTTCTCTCGCTGCAGTAGGTGCTGTTTGGGAGGTGTTTGTTAGAACGCTTGTATTGCTTTGCTCACCGGCCGGCGGCAGGTCGGCTGCGGGCTGTTCTAGCGGTGGCTGGTTTTGCTCCGGCTGGGCGGGCTGTGGTACAGTCTGGCTGGCGGGTTGCTGTACCGGATGCTCCGATTTTTTGCTCTTGTGGCGGGAGCGTTCGCTTAAAACCACTCCAGTGGCCTGCTCCAGTCGGCTGGTCAGCTGGCTGAGCAGGTTGGCGTCCACCAGGGTGCTGGCCCAGCGCATCATCTGCAGGTTGCCGCAGCTGCAGTCGCAGCAGGCGGCGCCGTTTTGGATAATGGCCCGGGCCCAGGTGTCGGCGATTTGTTTTAAGGTAGCCCGGTCGGTTTGCCAGAAACCTTTGTGGGCAGCCGTGAGCATGGTGCCGGTGATCTCAATTAGGGAATAGCCACGATTCTGCTGGTTGAACCATTCTTTTAGGCCCAGACCGTACTGGTCATCCAGATAAACCTCTTTGACTTTTTGCCAGTGCCAGTCGGCAATGAGCTGCGGAGCCACAATGTTCCAGCCCCAGAGATTGTCTACAAAGCCGTGGGCCATTTCTCGGGCCCCGGCATAACCTTGTTCCATCATGGCTTTAATCCAGTCCGGGTTGAAATATCGAGCGGCCAGTTCTTTTTGTAGGAAGCTGGCAGCGCTTTCCACTTTTGCTCCTGCCGGATTTTGCTGGTTCAGGACAAAAAGTCCCGGTGCTTTGCCGCCGGCGGCTTCTACGGCCAGCCCAAAACCGCCCAGGTATTCAAAGTTGTGGTCCACGTCCAAAAGCCCGTACAGGCTGGTGGAGCGGGAGTGGAACACCGCGCCGGTATCTTTAAGGCGCTGGGTGAAAATGTCGCGCTGCTGTTCTCCCCAGGCGTCTTCCCGGTAGGCATGCTGCATGCTGTCAATGTAGAGGTTGCCCAGTTGCTGGCGGTCTTGCCAGGTTTGGGCCATGCGTACCGCATCGGGCAGGTTGGTGCCAAAGGCGCCCAGGGATGGCCCGAACAGGCGGGTGATGGCTGCCCGGCCGGCCTGATCGCCGCTCATGCCCTGGTCCAGCAGCAAACCCAGATCGGCTAGCCAGTGCCGGGCGACATGGTTTTGTTCCAGGGGATCGCTGCCGGGGATGAACAGGCCGGCGGCCCGCAGGGTGCTCACAGCGCCTTCCAGGGCGGCCCGGGCCTGTGTCTGTCGGTCCGGGTCGGGCAGACGGTTGATTTCTTCTTTAATAGTTAGGTAGGAAGCAGCCAGAGCGGCCCGCACACTGCGGTCCAACAATATGGCTACCTGGGGGAAAGTTTCCCGAAAAATGCCGCTGGTGCTCATCAGGACGTCCAGGCGGGGCCGTTGCAGTTGCTCCAGGGGCAGGGCCCGTACGCCCAGTACATTCATGCCGTAGCCGTAGATAGGCTCTACGCCCAGCAGCTGCATGATAAAGGCTACGGTGGTGCCGCTGTCGGTCTGGGTTTCAGTGGCCCAGACCACCACGCCCATTTGCTCTGGCAGGGGCTGGCACTCCTGCAGGGCCTGACGGGCTAGTTCCCGGGCCCGGGCCAGAGCGGCCGGGGTTGGGATGCGGCCGGGATCCAGGCCGTAGAGATTGCCGCCGGTGGGCAGTGCCGCCGGGTTGCGCAGGGGATCGTTGCCCGGAGCGGCCGGGATAAAGTCGCCGTTTAAAGCCCGCAGCAGCATTTCCATTTCCCGCTGGGGACTTTGCTGCAGCTTGGTGGTATATTCATGCAGTTTTTGCACTGCCTGGATCAGTTGGGTTTGGATTTCGGCCGGCAGGTCGGGTTGGGCGGCCTGCGCCGTGGCCAGCACCTGGTCGGTTACCTGCTCCCGGGAGTTTCCATCAACCAGCTGGCCGATGGTTTGGGCGGCCAGATTATTGCCGTAGCGGTTGAGCAGTTCCGCTGGTGCGACAAACTGCCCCATGCCGGCAGGCAGGCTGGGAACGGCCGCCATGGAGGAGAGCATGGTAACCAATTGCTCCCTGGTCCAGGGACGGCCAAAGGTGTGCAGGCCCAGGGGCAACCAGCTATTGGCTAGCTCTTCCAGATATGCTTCCAGTTGTTCGACCAGCTCGGCGTCATTCAGCTGGGATACTGGTTTGGTCAAATTGTTTTCCAGGTGCATTTTTGCTGCCTGCTGGCGCAGTTCCCGGGCTGCACTGTCTTTCATTTCCGGGGAGGCGGCCTGGTATTGCTCCAGCAGGGTTTTTAATGCGGCAGCGTCGCCATAGAGTTCCGCACCTTGCAAGGGCGGGGTGAGGTGGCTGATGCTCACGGCCAGGCCCCGCCGTTTGGCGTGCAGTACCTCCCCTACCCCGTCCATGATATAGGGGTAGATGGAAGGCAGGTCGCCCACACAGATATCGGGGTAGTCGGCGTTGCTCAGGGCTACTTCTTTGCGGGGCAGCCATTCATAGGTGCCGTGCCGGCCCAGGTGCACCAGGGCGTGCACGCCCAGCTCTTTTTGCAAATAAGCGTAGAAGGCCAGGTACTGGTGGTGGGGAGGTACTACCTGGCTGTGATACAGGGCGGCGCTGTCGGCTTCATAACCCCGCTGGGGCTGGGGGCCGACAAAGATGTTGCCCAGCATAAAGCCGGGAATGACCAGGTAGTTGCGGCCTTCTTTGGACACGGTCATGACCTGGCCCGGGGGCGGACCCCAGCCGCACAGTCCGGGTACCTGCAGGGCCAGGAACTGTTTTTTGATGGCAGTAAAGGCCGCCTCGTCGGTCTGGCCTTTGAGCAGGTCTTGCAGGGCCCGGTAGGCCTGCTCCAGCAGCGTCAGGGCCTGTTCGCGTTGGGCAAAGTTCATTTGTTCAATGGTGCCGCGCAGCGCTTTATGCCATTCGCTCAACACGCTGTGTATTTCCTTGTTTTCGCCGGTTTCCCGGGCCAGCCGCACTACTTCCTGGATATACCCCAGCGGGCCTTCTTCCATGCTGCGGCGGGTGAGGGCGGGCAATTGTTCATACCACTGGCGGTATTTTTCTGCCTCCCAGAGCAGCACATGGTCGGCCAGCCTGGCCAGTTCGCCCGGGGCCCAGGTAGCTACGTTGATACCGCTTTGCAGCAGGCGCTCCAGCAGGGCCTGTTCATTGGCCGGCAGCTCACCAGTCTGATAACCGTTTTGCTGCAGGGACTGTAAAATTTGCATGAGAGAGGCCGGGGTGTTTAAATAGGAGGCACCGATGTTTTGCTTGCCGGGCGGGTAGTTGTAGTAAATCAGGGCTATTTTTTTCTGGGCGTTGTCCAGCTGTCGCAGCCGGTACCAGTTGTACAGGCGATCGGCCAGCCGCTGCATGCGTTCGGGCACCGGTTGGGTTAGATTAACCCGCAGGCCCGAGAGTGGATCGGTGTGCAGCAGGTTGGTGCCCACCAGAATGGGCTCGATTTGTCCCTGCATTTCGGGCAGGGTGACCTGGCTGGCCACACCGGGCCAGTTAATGCCCCGATCGCTGATTTGCCATTCGGCCAGGGACTGCCCCGCCTTGTTCATGCTTTCGGCGTCGGTAATGGCCCGGATGACCAGTAGGTTGTGCTGCTGGAGGAATTTTTCCACGGCTGCTGCCTGTTCGCCGCCCAGTTTAAAGGATATCTGGTTGACTACGGCAAAAACCCGGCTCCTGCCACTACTGTCCAGGAAAAAGCGCTGCATGCCCTGCAGGGCGGGCAGGCCGTAGACCGGGTTGCCCTGGGTGAGCAGGGGGATGACATTAAAGCCTCTATTTTCCAGGTACATGATCATGGTGTTCCAGGCTTCCTCGTCGCCCCGCTCACTGACCAGAGGGGACCATCCGGTCAGCCCCACGGCCGGGCGATCGGCATGCCAGTAGCGGGCGGCGTATTGTTCAAAGCTGTAAAATATATTTCTCTGCCGGTACAGGAAAAAGGGTGCCACCGGCCGGGGCGGTTGGGCCTGGTAGGCCGGGTAACCGGCCTGCTGCAGCAGGTAGAGCAGCATTTCGGCCCGGTTCTCCGGTGAGGCGCAGTCGGCCACCCGGTATTGCCAGGCCTGAAAATATTTAGCCATGGCCGGATACTGGGTGGACAGTTCATTTAGCCGGTCTAGCGGCGTTTGGGGATAAACCACCTGGGAAACCGATTGGCAGATCTGTCCCAGTTGGTCATTGCTTAAAGGATTCCCGTCCCTGTCAACCAGTTGGGTGCCGGCAAAATTGGTCAGGCGCAGCACCGGGTAGCTGTAATAGGGCGACATATAGGCGGCCACCTGTTTACCGGCCAGCTGGTCTTTCAAGGCGATCAGGGCGGCTTCCAGACTGCCGGGCGTCACATTGCTGATATAAACCAGGTCGGCTTGCTGAACCAGCCCGGGCAGTTCGGCCAGGTTTTCTTCCAGCTGGGTGGTAGAGCGGGCGATGAATTCTACTTCTGGATAGCGCTCATGAACCATTTGCATGGGCAGGCGCATTTGGGGCGCTTCTGTGGGCCAGGCAATCAGCAACACGGTCAGCACCGGGCGGCATTGGATGGTGACACCGGTCAGGGGTACGCCCTGGAAGGTGAGCTGTCCGGTCAGCGTGCCGTTCTGTAAGCCGGCGGATAGCTGTAACTGACCGCTAATCAGTCTGGCGGCTGGGCTACCCTGGGCCACCCGCAGCTGGATGGGTGATACCTGGTCGGGCAGGGATGAAGCCGGAATGTAGAGCAGCAGGGCCGCCTGATTGAGGTTGCTTAATGTGAATTGCCCTTGCTGGTCGGTCTGCACGGTGGGATAATATACGCTTTCTTCCACGGAGCTATTTTGCTGGGACAGATAGTTTGTTCCGGCTGCCGAGTAGGTGGATGATTGGGAATATGTTTGGTCGTTTGTGGATTTCTGGGAAGCGGCCTCTGTATATACTGATTCTGGCGTGGTTTGATCTTGGTTTTCTGCGGCGCTGGATATGCTGTTGTTGGCTGCTGGCAGCAATCCGGTAATGCTTAGCAGTATGGCCAGGCAAAGGCCGGCAAAGCTGTTGCGCCACCTCCCGGAAAAGTGATGGCGGAACATATATTCAATCAACTCCTTATCAAAGCAGTATGGAATCACTTGCCCGGGGCCACCAGGATTAACCGGCCGGTTTTGGCATCGCGGTAGACTATGCCTTCCTGGGTGTAGCCTTCGCCCTGGCCGCGTACCACGTCGGGCAAATCGTTCAAAACGCGCCCCTTTTTGATTTCCACCACCTGGCGGATGGCTTCCATCATCTGGCGGCGCTCCTCGGGGGTGCTTTTGCTCCAGACCACGCTCTGCAGGTTCCAGGACAGCACCAGGGCTACCAGTAGCCCGCAGGCAAAGACTAATATGGCGTCCACCAGGTTGGCCACGCCGCTTAAAGGGTCAGTGTCCACCGCTCCTCTTAAGCTGGACAAGCGGCTTTTTCTTCTCAACATTTTCCAGCACCTCCAGCAGGGGCTCAGTCACCGCTTCCAGCACGCCGATATGGCCTTCATACCAGCGGCGGCGCACGGTGGAAATCAGGTAGGCCAGCCCGCCGGCCGCCAGGCCGGCCACGGTGGTATCAAAGGCGATGATCACGGCTTCGGCCAGCCCCTCTACATTGCCGGCACCCAGAGCGGCCAGGCCGGGACCCAGGGGAATCAGCGTGCCCATCAGGCCCAGGGCGGGCCCCAGGCGGGCTACCAGGTCGGTTTTTTCCACCTGTTTGACACAGGCCAGCTCCTCTTCTTCCAGCAGGCGACGGGCTAGGGCGCGGCGGGCCGCGCCAGAGCAGCGACAGGCAGCTATTTGCTCCAGGAGCTCCTTTTGCCTGCCGGTCAGCTTGCTGGCGGCAATGGCTGCGCTTATGCCCTGCCCTTTACTGTTGCTTAAAACTGCCAGCAGTTCCTCAATTTCGGCCGCCTTGATCCGGCGGTGCTGGGCCATTTCGGCAATAAAGCCGCCCAGTTCCAGCACGGCGTAAGCGACAAAGAGCAACAGGAAAGCGATCACGGGCAGCAGCAGGCTCTGGGCCACCAGGTGCAGGGCCTGGCTTAAATACTGGCTTCCCGGTATGGGCATTTTTTCACCTCCCGTATTTGTGGCGCAGTACCCGTACTGCCCCTACCGCTCCCAGCAGCAGTACCAGGCTGCTCATCAGCAGGGTGGTACCGGGTGGAGGCAGGTACAGCGGGCTCATCTTTAGGCCGCTCAGGCTGTTTACCGCGGGCATGACCAGAGCCAGCGCCAGAAAGTACAGGCCTACCAGCAGCATGAGCTGCCCTAAAAGCACGGGTTGGGGGCGGCGCGTCAGGCGCACCAGCAGACCGGCAGCCAGGTAGGCCAATAGGGAGACGGCTGCCAATACGCCTGCCGCCCACAGGCCCAGCCGGGGGGTGGCTACGCCCAGCAGGGGAGCGGCCAGCAGCACGGTGAGGGCCACTGCCCCATAGCAGCAGGGGCAGGGGGCGGCCAGGGCCAGCCAGCTGATGTGGCTGATGTCGCAGCATTCCACCTGGTGGGCGCGCAGGGTGTGAAAACCGGCCCAGATAATCAGTACGGCCATGGCCAGAAAAACCGCATAGCTGTACTTTTCGGCCAACTGCTGCCATGGTCCGGCCCGGGGTCCGATTAGGCGGATCAGGCCGTACAGCCCGACAGCGTAGGTCAGCAAAAGAGGCAAGACCAGGCGGCGGGATAGGCCGCTTAAACCCAGCGCCAGACCGGCTTTTAGGCCAAAGATAGCTGTGCTCGATAGTACACCTATTTTCCACAGAGCTGTAAGCAAAATAACCATCCTTTCTGTAATGGGTGTAAAAAAAGCCACGCAGAACCAGACACCCTCTGCGGAGGGCGCTGTAGGCCTGCGTGGCCTGGTTGACCGGTAGCTGTGGCTAATAAGGGGTAATTCTCCCCTGCCGGCTTCATACCGGCTATACGGTGTTATACGACAATTGTTTGAATTATCCTGCAAAAAGCATAGCAGTGAGAGAAAATTTTAAAACTTATTTTTTGCGCAGGTATCCCGTGAGCATAATCCCGGCCAGGGCACCGGCAGCCAAAATCGCCCAAAATGTCACCGCCCGCGGCGAAATGCTTTTGGCTGACTGCGGAATCACTTCATAGGCTTTGGTGCGGGGAGCATCGCTTTTTTCTGCACCGGCTGACCTGTCGCCAGCTGTTGTTTCCCGGGCCAGCTTTGATTGCTGCTGAGGCTGGGGCTGGGCTTGTTCCGCCTGTGCACCAGATGTGGTACTGGCTGCGGGTGCCGGCCCAGGCTGTGGTCCGGCTGCCGGGGCAGCAGGCGGATGGGCGAGTGTCTCCCCGCCGCTTGCTCCACTGCTATCCAGAGGGGATTTTTCTACGTTCGCTACCGGAGTGGAAGCAACAGCCGGTGCAGTAGTTTCATTGCTGCGGTCATCATTAGTGTTGTTGGGTGGTTCAGATTGGTTTGGTTGTTCGGGTACAGCCGGTTCATCCTGATTAGGCTGTTCCGGTGGCTGCAGGTTATTGGTTTCCTGTCCAGTAGCCCGGGCCAGTATGCGGGCAAAGTCGCGTTTAGCATCCTCATCCAGGGTGGAGAAATCGGCCAGCCACTGGTTGAAGACCAGGTTGTGGCAGGTGTGGTGGCAGCAGGCTACGCCGTAGTTTACCGCCGCCTGGATGTAAGCATCGCTCAGTTTTTGCAGTTCATCCGGTCTGGCCTGCCACATGTTGCGCCGGGCGGCTTCGGCAATAAAGGCGATGGCCGATTGTAGGGCAAAGGGATCCAGCTGGTCGCGCACCTGCTGGTCAAAGATGTACTTTTCGGCCAGGCCTCGCCAGCCCCAGTCGGCAATGGCCTGGGCAGTGGCGTCCATGAAAAAGGTATTGCCCAGCCATTTGGCTATGGTGGTCGAACCGGCATAACCTTCCTGCAGCATGGCCTGGATGAAATCCGGGTTTAACAGGCGGCTTTGCAGTTCCAGGGATACGAATTGCTCCAAGGTTTGTACCCGGGCATTGGCCAGTCCGCCCCGGGTGTTGGCGATGAAAGCATCGACATCTTTTCCGGAGAGAACCCGGCCGGCCAGGACTAGTCCACCCAGGTACTGGGCTACATCATCATTGTCCAGTGTACCGTAAAGAGCGTCCCGTACTTGTACGGCGGCCTGCAAATTTTTGAGCACCCCTTCCAGCACCTGCCGGGCAGACTGGCCGTATGTGGGGCTGTTGTTGTCCTGAGCGGCGGCGTAAATGTAGCTCTGCCGGGAGAGGTAGACATCGGCCAGTTGCGCTTCGCTTTGCCAGGCGCTGGTAGCGCTCATCATTTCGGCCATTCCGTTCCCGTAGGTGCCCGGGGCTGGACCGAAGACCCGGCTCTGGGCAAGAAAATCAGCTTCGCTTTCACTCAGGCCGCTGCTTATGAGCTGCTGGCGCAGCGCCAGGCTGTTTTTGCGCAGGTGGTTGTTTTCGGGAGATTCGTCCAGGCTGGCTACCAGGCGCACCGCTTTATCCAGCAAATCGGCGGCCACACTGAATGTATCCCGGAACAGGCCGGAAATGGTCAGCACTACATCCACCCGTGGGCGGCCCAGTTGCTCCAGCGGGGTGATTTTTACCGTGCTGAGGTAGCCTTTGCTGTCCCAAACTGGCTCTGTGCCCAGCAGGCGCAGGGCCAAGGCAATGCTTTCCCCGTGCGTGCGCATGGTTTCGGTGGCCCAGAGCACTACGCCCACCGTGTCGGGATAGTGGCCGTGTTTCTGGTAATAAGCGGCAAGTAAATCATCGGCGCATTTTTTGCCAGTTTCCCAGGCCAGCCGGTCGGGTGCGGTGCGCGGGTCAAAGGAGCTGGTGTTGCGGCCGGTGGGCAATATGTCTGGATTGCGCAGGGGGTCGCCGCTGGGTCCCGGTGGTACATAACCACCGGCAAGCGCCTTTAGCAGCATGCTCATCTCCTGCTGACAATCAATCAGCAGTTGCTGGTACTGATCGGCTTTGTCCATGCGATTGGCCGGATCGATGTACACCATGGCCTGGACTGTTTGTTCCAGCCGCTCGCCGGTAGGCGGCTGGCCGAAGGTATGCAGTCCCAGCGGGGTGACTTCGCTTTGCAATTGATCCAGATGGTGATGGGCGGTTTCCAGGGCCTGTTCAAAGGTCAGGTTTTTCAGGTCCAGTCCCAGCTGAATGGCCAGGCCATCGTCTTCCAGCAGATAGTTAATTTTTTGTTTCAGGCGTTCCAGTTCTCTGATATCGGGTTCTGCTGCGGCGGCCGCTGTGCTGTACTGGTGGGCCAGATCATGCAGTTCCATGAGCTGGCCGTAAAGCCGGGTGCTGCTTACCGCGGGTATCAGGTGGCTGATCAGCACGGCGTAACCCCGCCGCTTGGCCTGGGTGCCTTCACCCGGGTTGTTGATGATGTACGGGTAGATGTTGGGCAGGGAGCCGTGTACGATATCGGGCCAGTCCGTGCTGGACAGACCTACTGCTTTACCGGGCAACCATTCGGCGGTGCCGTGGGTACCCAGGTGCACTACAGCGTGGGCGCCGAACTCTTCCTGCAGCCAGAAATAAAATGCCAGATACTGGTGGGGCGGCGGCAGGTCGGGAGAATGGGTGATGTTGTCCACATTTTCCCCCCAGCCCCGCATGGGCTGCGGCCCAAAAAAGATATTGCCGCTGAGCACGCCGGGCAGGACGACCTGGTTTTCATATACCATCATCTGGCCGGGCGGCGGGCCCCAGGCTTTTTCCACCCGGGTGCGTAATTCCGCCGGCAGGCGGTTGTACCACTTAAGGTAGCTGTCCAGGTTGATTTTCAGCACATCGGAGCGGCTGGCCAGTTGTTTTAGCTCACCGGGTGCCCAGCCGCCCACATTGCGGCCGCGCTCAAACATGGCGGCAAAAACCTTGTCCGGATCCATGCTGCCGTCCGGGGCGCGCAGTTCCAGCTGCGGATCAACCCGGTAACCGGCTTCGCTCATGGCCTGCAGGATGGCAGTCAGGCTGCGCGGCACGTTCAGGTAGGAAGCGGTGATGCCGTCCTTGCCGCCGTGCAGGTTGTAGTAGAGGATGGCTACTTTTTTCTGTTCGTTGGGCAAATTGCGCAATTTAGCCCAGGCCGCCGCCCTTTCTGCCAGTCGCTGGACGCGGTCGGGCAGGGCTACTTTGCGGGTAATTGTGGCGCCCGTGGCCGGGTCGGTCTGCAGTGTCACTGTGCCGCCCAGCAGTACCGGTTCAATGCGCCCTTCTAGTTCGGGCAGGGCTATTTGCCAGTAAACTTCCCGGATGGCGCCGGCCGGGTCGTTCTGCCACTTTTCCAGGTCACTGGTGTAGATGGGGGTAAGCACTGGTAGGTCCATTTCCTGGAAAAGTTGCAGGGTTTTGGTATCGCCATTCTTGCTCCGGTCGAACTGGAAGCCCAGCTGGCAGATGAACACATCAATGCCTGCCTGGATTTCTCCATTTCCTAGCTTGTCCCAGAAAAAGAACTGGCGCACTGCGGTGTGGCGTTTGTCGGAGGGGGCGTACAGCAGCAAGACGTTCAGCCCTTTTTCTTCCAGAGCTCGCAGCGACTCCACCAGAATTTGCTGGTCATTGTTTTTAAAATAGGTGTCGTAGCTGAGAATGCCGATCCAGGGGGCATCGGTCCTGTAGCCTTCCCGGCAGGTGTACCATTGGAAGTAAGCAGGCAGGTCGAAAAACAGGCCGTTGCTGTTGTAAACACTGTTGTAGACGCTTTCATATACGCCTTCCTGTACGGTACCGGGCGCTTCGTAATAAGGACTGCTGGCGTCGGCAGCCGGGTGGTAGAGGAAGGATTTGTCCAGCTTGATAGGCGTGAGGTCGGCGCTGGTGGTGATGTGTCCGAAGGTGCTGCCCAGGTAGAGCAGCAGTTTTTCCCAGTTGCTGATGCCGCTTTGTACAATGTAGGTATTCAAGTTCTGCCAGACGGTATTATCCTGGTTGATTTGCAGGGGTAGGCCCTGTACCAGTCCGGTAAGCAAACCGCCGGTGTTCCAGGTACCGTCACTGTTTTTCTCCCCGCTGCGCTGCAGTAAAATAGTGGGCGGAGGGGAATTTTGCCATTTTTCTTGCCAGCATTGCTGGAAAAGTTCGCGCAGGGGGGCTTCCCGGTTGGTGCCCAGCATTTCCAGCAGGATAATATCGGCCTGTAAAAAGGTTTCCTTAATGGCTTGCCGGCCGCTGCTGCTTTCCAGGTCATTGGGGCTGAATACGCGCAGCCGGAGCGGATAGGGTGCGGCGGCCTGATCGGTCAGATTATGATAGGCCTGCACTAAAGGAGATACCAGCGAATTGGTGCCGGTGATGATCACCAGCGAGGTAGACTGCCCCGGCGCACTGCTTTGTTCTTCAGCTGGCAGGGCGGACGGGCCGGTTACCAGCAAAATTCCCAGCAGCAGGTAAATAGTGAGCAGGCGTACTATAAGCCGGGGCCGGGGGTTGGTGGGCAGCAGGGGTTTATTAAACGGCCGGTCTTTGGATAAAGCGGACAAGTTCTTCCCTCCTGAATTTTATGGAGATTCGCTTTGAATCAGGATTAATTTGCCGGTGCGGGGGTCTTTGTAAACAGTGCCCATTTCCTGGTAGCCGCTGCCCCCCTGGCTTTGCCAGCCGGGCAGATCTTTAATTTCCTGGCCCCGGGTGGCATCAATGACCCGCACTCTGGGGGCAGTGCCGCTCTGGCTTAAGGGCTGGATTTGCCAGACCGAGACCAGTGCGACTATTAGCCCTACGCTGAAGACAAACATCACATCGGCCAGATTGGCCAGGCTGCTTAAAGGGTTAAATTCTTCTTCCGCTTGTTGCCAGCTTTTTGATTTCGGGCGCAACATTTTCTTTCACCTCGATAGCGGTTTCCAGTAAGGCTTCTAAAATGGCCAGGTCGTGGCCATACCAGCGGCGGCGCACCTTGGCAATGCAAAAGGCGATGCCGCCGGCAAAAATGCCCACTATAGTTGCATCAAAAGAAACAATCAGATAACTGGCCAGCTGGCTGAAGTCACCTTTGCCCAGTCCTACCAGGCCCGGGCCCAGGGGGATCAGGGTGCCCATCAGGCCCATCAAGGGCCCCATTTTGGCGATCAGCTCGGTTTTTTCACAGCGCCGGGCCAGCAAATTTTCCTGTTCTTCCAGCAGGGTTCTGGCCAGCGGTCGCTGGCCGGCGAGATCCGGGCCGGCCAAGTCGTTGTAGCGGGCCAGGGGTTGCGCCAGTGTGGGCGGTAGTTGATCTAGCGGCAGTACGGCAATTTGCCCCTGGGCCTGGCGCAGCTGGCTGAGCAGAGCTGCTGCGTCCAGCTGACCGGACTTGCGCCGCTGACCCAGCTCGCCCAGCAAAGTGCCGGCTTCCAGCAGGGCCTGCAGCACAAAGTAGAGCAAGATGGCCAGACAGGGTATGAGCAGACTCTGGCCAATGACATGCAAAAACCGGGTGAGATGTTCGGTACCGGCAACGGTCATGGATTCACCTCATTTGGCACTGTGGAATGTTTCCGGGACTTCCAGCGGTGTTTTTCTCCCAGGTAGCCCAGGAGCAGTATAATTAGACTGGCACCCGCTACGGCCACCAGCTGGTCGGGCGGGGCGATTTCCAGGGGCTGAAAGGGCATATGCATGGCGGCCACCAGATTGGGAATGGCAAAGACGCAAAACAGGGTGAAGGAGCCCAGGGCCAGCAATAGAAATTGCAAGGCACTTTCCAGATCAATCTGCCATTTTTGCAGCAGCTTTTGAGAAAGCCAGCTGCTGCTAAGAGTGACCAGCAAATAGAACAGGGCGGTGCCTGTGGCCAGCCCGGGAGCGGACACTTGCAGACGGGTCGACAGCAGGGTGCTGGAAACAGCCAGGGCTAGCACGCAAAGCGGGCAGGGCAGCAGGGCGGGCCAGATCTGCCGGCCAGCCGGGGTGCGGCTGGCTGCTGCCAGGTAGAGCAATAAAACCCCGCTAAGGGTGGCTATGTGGAAAGTATATTTGTCTACCAGTGCGGCCAGTTGCTGGTGACATTGCTCTGCACTCAGGGCAGCCAGTAAAAGAATGAGCGCCAGAGATCCGGCCATGGGCCAACGCTGGCGCCGACCCAGAGGTACTGTGCCCAGCAGTAGGCCGCTTTTCAGGGCCAGCAGTAAAGTGGCAGGTAGCAAGGCGAGCAGGGCAAGCAGCAAACAGGTGCACCTCCGCAATTAATTTAACTAACCCGGATGAAGCAGGAAAGCATCAAATTCGCCTTGTCCGGGTAGCCCGTGCCTTTCGCAAGGCGAAGAAAGGGGTAGTTCACTAAATGGGGAAAACATAAAACCCTCCGCGCCTTTGGGTCAGGAGCTGGAGGGTTGTGGTCCGGCCCGGGTGAAGCGGGCAGTGCCAGGCAGCAAAAATAACACCTCCCTGTTCCGCGCAGGCTGTGCGGTGTTTGAGCGAACAGGCAGGTCTCCTGGCTTCGGATCACTGGAGGCTGACGCCTTCCCGGCCTGATGGGCCAGTGGCTTTGTGCCAGCTCCTCCCCGTCACAGTGGCGGGACCGCGCCGGATTTGCACCGGCTTCCCTTTTCACCCTGGCGCAGGCCGGTTGGGTCTGCGCCAGGGCACCTGTTCGCGGTATGCGTATGGGGTTGTTGGTGGGGCGCGGGGCCCCCGTTGGGCAAGGGAGAGGAAAATTTATCCTCAGGATACTTATAGTAAGCTACCATATGTCTGCAGAAAAAGTCAATGAGCAACCAGCTTTGTAGGGGCAATTGGCGCTGCTTTTTTTTCTTTTTTTCTTGCAATTTTATCATAATTCTGTATCCGCAAATTGTGTGGCAATGTTAATAATAGTAAGTATTGCCTTTAAGTAGCACAAGGAGGATTTTGCTCCCCGCTCCGATTTCATAATTTTTCACATTTCCTCTGAATTTCTGCCACAATCCCGGTTTAGAGTAAGAGCAGGCCAGGGACAACACCAAAATTTACGAGGGAGGAATGTGAAATGTCCAACTGGAAGACCAAGACTGTGGTTGCGGCGCTGGCTCTGTCCATCATGGTGCCCGGTGTGGCCATGGCTACATCTACCAGCAACGCCGGCGGTGCTGGTCTGGCGGGTAAAATAGCCGGTATGGCCTTTCCGGGCCGCCATTTCAAGGGGGATCCGGCCAAACAGCAGGAAATGCAGCAAAAGCTGCTGGAACTGGTGCAGAAGTATACTCCCGAATCTTTAAGTGAATGGCAGGAGGCTCTGGCTGAACAGGAGAAACTGCGCCAGTCCCTGCCCTCAAAAGAGCCCCGGTGGATGTCTCAACTGACTGATGGGCAAAAAGCCCAGCTGAAAGAGGTCATGGACAGGGTGCGGGATGGCCAGCTGACCCGGGAGCAGGCCAGAGAAGAGCTGGCCAAACTGGGCCTGGACAAATACCTGCCGGAGCAGCCGGGTGGTCCCAGAGGTGATGGCGCCGGGCACAATCTGCTGGGCCAGCTGATGAAGGCAGCCAGCAGCAGTGATGAGGCCAAAATAAAGGAATTGCTGCCCCAGGCCCTGCAAATGCTCAAAGAGCGCAACCAGCTGATGCAGGAAAAGATCAATAACAGCAGCACATCAGCAGGTAATAACTAGAGATTAAATGGATTTACCGTAATGCTGCCCCGGTTGGTGGCTTGCATATACCCCTTCTTCAGGCAACCGGCATCCGCTTTGGGTTACGGTTGCCTGGCTGTTGTTAAATGTTATATTATGGGTATAAGAGAAAATAAGTTTAGTAGCGGTGGGTTTCGTGAAAGAATTACTGGGTTGGATGGGAATTTTCTTGCTTTTAGGCACTTGTCTGCCCTTTTTATTACGCCGTTTGCCGGTCCTTTCTTCTGTGGCCGGCTCTTTACGGCATACCCTGGTCCGCATCCATCACCGCATTGCTCTTGGCGGGCTGGTTATTTTGGCCTGGCATGGACTATTGATGTTGTCTGGTGGGTGGGGCTGGCTGACCCACCGTGGTGCAGCGATCTATTCGGGTGTGCTGGCCTGGATGGTGACGCTGCTGGTGGTGCTGCTTGCTGTGTACCGGCAAAATAAGGCTATACCACTGCGTTTGCACTGCTGGTTAGCGGGTCTGCTGGTGCTGCTGGTACTGATGCATTTATAGTGACATTCACAATGCTTTGTGCAGGTTGGTTAACCGGGATGGTAATTGGCGGGACAGCAAACTGCTCAAACAGCAGGAATATTCCTGTGCTGGCCGGGGGGGTAACAATTTGTACCGCATATTCCTGGTGGAGGACGAGCCCGATTTGAACCGGATATTAACTACCTACCTGGAAAAGGAAGGCTGGCAGGTGCACAGCTTTTTGGATGGCGAAAGCGCCCTGGCGGCTGCGGGCGAGCAGCCGCACCTGTGGATTTTGGACATTATGCTGCCTGGCATGGATGGCTACCAGCTGCTGCGGCAGATCAAGGCCCGGGATCAGCATGTGCCGGTGATCTATATTTCGGCCCGCGATGCCGACATTGACCGCATCGTAGGACTGGAGATGGGTAGTGACGACTATCTGGCCAAGCCATTTTTGCCCCGGGAACTGGTGGTGCGGGCCCAGCGCGTGCTGGAAAGGGTCTATGCCCGGGAGGTGGCCGGGGTGGCTTTGATCCCTCTCTCTCCTTATGTGCTGGACGAGGCCCGGCGGGAGGTGCGCCTGGGGGACGAGGTCATGGACCTGACCAGCAAGGAATATGACCTGGCCCTTTTCTTTGCCCGGCACCGCGGGATGGCTCTTTCCCGGGAGCAGATTATCAGCCATGTTTGGGGTGAGGATTATGTGGGCAGCGATCGCTCGGTGGACGATCTGGTGCGCCGCCTGCGCAAAAAGCTGCCCGAACTGCGCATTGAGACCATTTATGGTTTTGGTTACCGGATGACGGTACGCTAAAGGGCCATGGAGCGTTGCAGTGGGCTGATGCCGGAAGGCGGTGCGGCGTACCGGGCCAGAATCTGCTTGATGTGCCCGCTGCAGCAGGGACAGGGCCGGCAGCCGGGCGATGGTTGGGAATGAATTGGGGACCTGCGCGGAGAGGGTACGAGCGGCTGTCTTTGAAGAAGGGTGGGAGTAGTTTGCCCAGGTTGTGGCTCAGTGGGGGATTCCCGCTCTGGCGGTCCCTTTCCCTGCAGTGGAAAATCTGGCTGGCCATTTCCTCGGTCAGTCTTTTTCTGTATATTGCCGCGCTATTTTTGATGCCGGCCATGGTCAGGGGCTTTTTCAGCGCGCTGCTGCTCCAGCCCCACCCGCCGCCGCCCCGGGTACCGGCGACCGAGTCCCTGCCGCCCTATGCCAGCATTCAGGGTCTGCGCCTGCGGGGCTTTACCCTGCTGGATGACGGCACCACTTTGCCGCCCGGGGCGCAGGAGGCCCTGCCGGCGCGTTTGCTGGAGGAAATTAAGCAGCATGCTGTGGCGCAAAGCGCCCCGTACCAGCTTTACCAGAGCCGGTCCGGTCTGGACGACCGTCAGGCCATCCGCTATGCCGTGCGCCGGGAGGTAGTTTACGGGCGAACCATTTACCAGATCTCCTTCTTGCGCCGGGCCGAGGAGGAGCAGCTGGTGAGCACTCTTTTGCTCAACTTCATGCTCTACGCAGGCATTGCTCTGGTGGTGAGCTGGTTTGTTTCACTGCTCATCGTCCGCCATCTCACCCGGCCGCTGGTGCAGATGGAAAGCCACGTGCGGCGCATCGCCGGGCGGGACTGGCATGAACCGCTTAAATTGGAGCGGGGTGACGAGATTGGGCGCCTGGCCGCTTCAATTGAAGCTATGCGCCGCCAGCTGGTGAAGCAGGATGCCGCCCAGCAATCCATGCTGCAAAACATTTCTCATGAGCTGAAAACGCCGGTCATGATCATCCGCAGTTATGTCCAGGCTATCTCCGACGGCATTTTCCCCCGGGGTGATCTGGCCGGCAGCCTGCAGGTAATCGATCAGGAAGGCCGGCGGCTGGAAAAACTGGTGGGCCAGCTTTTATATTTGACCAGGCTGGACTACCTGGCGGGAGCAGGCGCCGCCCGGGTGGTGGAACAGGTTGAGTTAAGCCGGATAGTGGAAGAAGTACAGAACCACTATCGCCTGCAGCGGCCGGAGATAAGCTGGCTGATCAACCTGGCTCCCCTGCATGTGCCCGGTGACCCCGACGCGCTGCGCGTGCTGGTGGAGAACCTGCTGGACAATCACCTGCGCCATGCCGCCACCCGGCTGGAGGTGCAGCTGGATAGGGGTCCTGCTCCGGCGGGGATGGAGGAGTGGTCCGGCCCTGCGGCCAGGGACTCCAGGGACGGGCTGGCGGATGGCGGCAGTATGGGCCCGGCTGGCACTTCATCCGGGACCGCTTGCTCTGATGCTGAACAGCGCGGAAAACTTTGGGCGGTGCTTTCCGTATGGAATGATGGCTCGCGCTTGAGTGATGTCGAGCAGGCGCGCCTGTTTGCTCCCTTCCAGAAAGGCCGGCGCGGCCGGAGCGGGCTGGGGCTGAGCATCTGCCGGCGGGTAGCCGAATTGCACGGCGGCACCATTGTTCTGACCAACCACCGGGATGGGGTGCTCAGCAGGGTCTGGCTGCCGTTAGCAGTTCCCGTTCTTCCACCCGGTAATACTGCACATCTGTAAAGCCGGCTGTGTTTAGCCAGTCGGTGTACTGCGCCAGGGTCCAGGTACCGCCTTTTTCGGTGTTGACCAGCATATTGACGGCAAAGATGGCGGCCTGGGGGGACTGATCCCGGAACAGATCAACAATGGCTATCCTTCCGCCGGGTGATAGCTCATGATGTACCCGCTGGAAGAGGGCGATGTTTTCCTCTGCCCCGTAGATATGACAGATGTTGCCCAGTAAAGCCAGATCAAAGGGCCCTTGGGGCAGGCCCTGGTTGAAATCGCCCGCTACCAGCCGGATATTTTCTGCCGGGCCGAGCTCAGGGCGCATCATCTCCACCACTGCTGGCAGGTCCAGTACGGTGACACTGGCTCCGGCGGCGGCAAAGGCCCGGGCGTAGGTCAGAGGTCCGCCGCCGATATCCAGCACCCGGGGGCCTGGCGGCAAACCTTCCAGGCAGACCGGCACAATGACCGGGGCGCTTTTTTTAGCTGTATGCTGCATGGCGGCCATGAAGTGTCCCTGGTGCTGCGGTGTGCGCTCGCGCGGCGCGGGCTGGCCACTTTGCAGTACCGCAGGCAGGGTCAGCCAGCGGGAGAGCAGATTATACTGGTGCATAAAGGCGTAGCCGGTGTAGTGAGGGCTGTGGGGATTAAAAAACATGTCTCGGGCTGCCGGGAGCAGGGCAAAACCCTGTTCATTTTTATCCAGGTACCCCAGGGCCACCAGGGCTTCGCATACTGTCCAGACGGCACGAGCATCGGCAGACAGGGCGCCGGCGATCTCCCCGGCCTGGTGCCGGCCTTCCCGGCGGAAATAATCTAGTAGCCCGGACTCAACAGCGCCACCCAGGATCAGCAGTTCGCGGGGAATTTGCCAGCTCTGTGGATCAGGCATGGAAAAAACCTCCTGTTTTAGGTTTTCTAGATTATATACTTATAGAAACAAACTGGCAACAATATACTATTTTCCACCCAGCTCGTACCGGTAGAAGCTCTTCTGTCCGGGACGGGGGTGGGCGACATAGCCGGGCGGCCTGGCTGTTCGCCGGAAAGACATTGGTTGCGGTTTGCCTTGGAATAATAGAATAAATGATTAAGGGAGGTATAACCAATGCCCAACCGACTGGCGCAGGAGAAAAGCCCTTATCTGCAGCAGCATGCCCATAACCCGGTAGACTGGTATCCCTGGGGCGAGGAGGCTTTTGAACGGGCCCGGGCCGAAGACAAGCCGGTATTTCTCAGTATTGGCTACAGCACCTGTCACTGGTGCCATGTCATGGAACGGGAATCTTTTGAAGATGATGCAGTGGCCGGTGTGCTCAACCGGCATTATATATCGATCAAGGTGGACCGGGAGGAACGTCCCGATATCGACCATATCTATATGCAGGCCTGTCAGGCCATGACCGGCCAGGGCGGCTGGCCTCTTACGGTGATCATGACGCCGGAAAAGCAACCTTTTTTTGCCGGTACATATTTCCCCAAACAGAGTAAATACGGCCGGCCGGGGCTCCTGGAGCTGCTGGAGCAAATCGCCCGGCTCTGGCGGCAGGATCGCCAGCGCCTGATCAGTCTGGCGGCCCAGGTAGTGCAACAGGTCTATGAGGAAGTGCCAGATGCCGGGGCGCACGGGGGGGAGCTGTCCCGGGATGTTTTGGACCGGGGCTATCAGCTGTTGAACCGTAGCTTTGATGAAATATACGGTGGATTTGGCGGAGCGCCCAAGTTTCCCACGCCGCACAACCTGATTTTCTTGTTGCGCTATGCGGCGGTTTTTCGAGAGCCGCAGGCCCGGCGGATGGCCGAGGTGACCCTGCAGGCCATGTACCGGGGCGGCATCTATGATCATATCGGATTTGGTTTTGCCCGTTACAGCACGGATGAACAGTGGCTGGTGCCCCATTTTGAAAAGATGCTTTACGATAATGCTCTGCTGGCCTTTGCCTATCTGGAGGCCTACCAGGCCACAAGGAAATCTTTTTATGCACAGGTGGCGCGGCAAATTTTTCAATATGTGCAGCGGGAAATGACCTCGCCGGAGGGGGCGTTCTATTCGGCCCAGGATGCCGATTCTGAAGGTACAGAAGGCAAATATTATGTCTGGACGCCGGATGAAGTGTATGAGGTGCTGGGCCAGGAAGCCGGTCGAGCATTTGGCCAAATCTTTAATATCACCGGGCAGGGCAATTTTGAGGGCAGGAGTATTCCCCACCGGATTATCCCTGCGCCCGATCCGGAATCTGGCTGGCAGGAATTACTCGATGCACAATGCCCTTTTTTGCCCGAGGCTCGGCAGCGCCTGCTGGCAGTCCGCCAGCAGCGGGTGCCCCCGCATAAAGATGACAAGGTGCTGACGGCCTGGAATGGTTTGATGATCGCGGCTCTGGCCCGGGGCGCCTTTGTTCTGGGTGAACCTGTGCTGGCGCAGATGGCCGGCCGGGCGGCACAGTTCATCTGGGAGAATATGCGCCGTTCGGACGGCAGACTGCTGGCCAGCTACCGGGATGGCCGGGCGGAAGTGCTGGCCTTTCTGGATGATTATGCTTTTCTGGTCTGGGGTATGCTGGAGCTCTATCAGGCTACCTGGGAGCCGGTATATCTGGCCCGGGCGCTGGAACTGCATCGGGAAATGTACACATGGTTTGCGGACCGGGAACGGGGCGGTTGGTATTTTACGGCGCATGATAGTGAACCGCTGCCGGCGCGACCCCGGGAGATATATGACGGGGCCATGCCGTCGGGCAACTCGGTGGCGATTAACAATGCGCTGCGCCTGTATGCTCTGACCGGCGATGATGATATCGGCCGGCAGGCGGAAAATGCCTTGCAGGCCTTTATCGGGGAAGTGGCCCGCTATCCGGCGGCACATTGTTTTTATCTGCTGGGACTGCAGGATTATCTGCAGCCCGGGCCGGAAATATTCCTGGCAATGCCGCTGAATGCCGAGGAAGAGGGGGAGGCGTTTTCTATGCTGCAGTTTTTGCGGACGGCGTACCTGCCCGGTGGATTTGTGGCCGGTGCAGCGACTGCACAGCAATATGAGCAAATAGCCGGGGTGGCACCGGCTCTGGCCGGTCGTTTACCGCTCCAGGACCGGCCAGCGGCATATGTGTGTCGGCAGCAGGCCTGTTTGCCGCCCATTGGAGAAGTGGGCGAGCTGGCCCGGGAATTGGGAATGAACCACACGGCCCTATATTCAGGCAGGGTTCTCACACCACCTGCACCATGATATAATCGAAACTAAAAGAAGGTGATCCATCTGGAGGCTGACATCACCTACCACAACACCGACATTGTCATGAAAGCCGCCTGCCGCATCTTCCAGCAGGACGCCCTCAAAT